>JASBUM010000482.1 GCA_030147905.1 Acidimangrovimonas sp. | reverse complement strand
AGCGTGAAGCGCCCGGCCTTGCGCAGCGCGTCGAGACGGATGTTCGTGGCTCCGCGCAGCAGACTGTCGAGGCGCGGCTGACGCAGCGCCAGGTTCTGCGCCCTCCCGGTCAGGCCGAGCCGTCCCGCGCCCGCGGTCTCGTGATAGGCAAGCTGCGCAGTGAGCGACCCGCCATAGCCCGCGCCGAGATCGGCAAGTTTGCCGAAATCGAGGCTTGCGGTCAGGTCGATCGCCTTGGGCGCGATCTTGCCGCTGGCCGAAAGGTCGAGAGACCGCGCGGTGACGCGAAGCCGCGGCAGGCGAGTGCCTGTGGCGTCGCGCTGCATGGTCAGGCTTATGTGGCTGTCACCGGACAGCAATGCGTTCAGGCGCGCATCGCCGGTCTTCAGCCCGGTGCCGAAAATTTCCGCCGAGGCATCGAAGCTGCCGGCCAGAAGCCGTCCGTGCCCCGCCACGAAGGCGCGCGCGCTGCCGCCCAGTGGCCGCCCGGCCAGCTTCGAGAAGGGAGCCAGATCGGCGCTTTGCACCTTCAGCCGCCCGGTGACGTCGAGCCCGCGCGCGGGGTCGGCAAGCGTGGCCGCGCCGGTCAACGCGAAATTGGCGCCGTCGAACGAAAGCCCGTCGAACGACAGCGGCTTTCCCTTCGTCCATGCGAAACGAAAACCGCCGCGAAGGGTATTGCCGAGCGCTTGCGCCAGCGCCGGGTCGGTCATCTGAAGCGCGTCTGCGGTGAACGCTACATCGCCCGCGACCGCGGGGGTGGTGCCGGGCGACGCAAGGGTGCCATTGGCGCCGAGGGTAAGGCGGCGCACGGTCAGATCCGGCCGGTTCAGACCGTCGAGCGTAAGCGCGCCCTGCCAGCCGGTTCCCTGCGCGGCGTCATAGGACAGGCGCAGACTCGCCTGTCGGATCGTGCTGGGCGGGCCCGACAGCGGCAGGCGGATCCGCGCACCCGACGGATCGGCGATCCGGCCTTGCACGGCAAAGGATTTCGGCAGGCCGTCGGGGCCGATCACCGCGCGGCCCTGCAGGTTCATCTGCGCGGTGCTCAGCGACAGCCGGTCCAGTGACAACACCCCGTCCGGGGTGCGGCTGCCGGCGATCGACAGCGCGATGTTGCGGCCGAAGAAGGCACGGAACTGCGGCGCGAGGAACGGGGCGATGTCGCCGGAGACATCGGCGCTGAAGGCGCTGCCGGCCTTTGCCGCGCCGTTGCCCGATGTCCCGGCTGCCGGCTTCAGCGGGCGGAAGCGGACCGTCCCGGCAAGTCGGGGCTGTCCGTCGCTGGACAGATTGATGCGGGCGGTAAAGGACGACAGCGGCCCCGCCCCCGCGACCTTGAGCGAAATCGCAGGCGCGCCGGGAAGCCGCAGCGCGCGTGAAACCAGCCCGCCCGCGGCCTCGTCCACCGACAGGTCCAGCGTCAGCTTGCCGCTGCCATTGTCGTAGCTTGTCTTCAGCAGGTAGTCGCCGCGCTGGCCGTCGGTACGCCGGATGGAAAGGTCGGCCGCGCCGGCACCGCCCGAAAGGTTCATCTTGCCGTCGACCGTCACCACAGCCTGCGCACCCAGGATGGGTGCGCCCAGAACCACCTTGCGCGCGGCGAGCTTGCCGATGTTCACCGCTACCGGAAGCTTCGGCAGGCTGAAGCCCGGCGCGGTGGCCGACGGCGGCGCGCCGGCCGCCGGCAGCGGCTTGCGCGCCACGTCGATTTCGTCCGCGGTCAGTTGGTTGACCTGGATGCGTCCATTCAGCAGTGCGGCCCGATTCCAGTCGAGCACGACATTCTTCAGCGTCAGCCAGACCCCCGCCCTGTCGGCGACCGTCAGCTTGGCGATGCTGGCGCGCGACGAAAGCGCGCCCTTGAAGCCCTCGATCACCACCGTCCTGCCGGGGCCGGACAGGCTTTCCGACAGGGTGCGCGCGACGAAGCCCTGGGCCGGGGCCTTCGCGGGTGCAACCGCGACCGCCGCCGTCAGCCACAGCAGGATGAGAAGCAGCCGCCGCATCAGAAGGCCTGCCCGATGCCGACATATAACTGGAGACCATGGCCGGTATGGCCGCCCACCGGCAGGCCCAGGTCCAGCCTGATCGGCCCCAGCCCCGTGTCATAGCGCAGGCCGAGCCCGGCGCCCGCCTGCCAGCCGCCCCCGCCGCCGAAGAACGGCCCCGCGCTGACATAGCCCGCGTCATAGAAGCCGACGATGCCGAAATTGCCCACGAGGCGGGCGCGGACCTCGCCCGAGATGCCGGCGAAGCTGCGCCCGCCGCTCTCGATCCCGGGGCCGATCGCGGTCACGCCAAGCGATTGGTAGGGTTGGCCACGGACCGTGCCGCCGCCCCCCGAATAGAACAGATAGTCGCGCGGGATGCTGGCGATGCCGGCGCCCACGATGGTGCCGAGCTGCAGCCGCTCGGCCAGAACGAACCGCTTGCCAAGCGGTTGATAGGCACGCGCATCCGCGGTCAGCCGCAGCCCCGAGCCGGTGCCGCCGAAGCCGAGAAACGGTTTCGCAGTGGTGTCGAGATAATAGCCGCGGTGCGCGTCGAGCGCCTTGTCGCGCCAGTCGATCGTAAGTTGCAGCGGAAAGGCCAGGTCGTTGTAATGGCGCGTACCCAGCGCGTCGCGCACGCGCGAGGATTCCAGCAAGATTCCCGCCCGTCCGGTCAGATGGCTGGAGAAGTTTCGCGTCAATCCGGTGCCCAGGCTGAACAGGTCCGAGCGAAAGTCCTTCGTGTTCTGGCGTTCGGCCTTGGCCATGACATAGGCGGTGGTGTCGGCGTTGAATGTCGCCGGACGGTCCAGCCGCACCGAAAGGCTGTAGCCCAGCTTGCGGTCGCGCGCGGCGATCCCGTTGATCGCGGCGTCGATGCGGAACCGCTCGGCCCCGCCCAGCAGGTTGCGGTGCAGCCAGAAGCCGGTCAGCGCGATGCCGGCGGAGCTGGACACCTCGGCGCCGAATCCCAGCCGCCGCGGCTTCTGATCGACGACGGCTGCGGTGACGTCCATGGTGCCGTCGGGGCCTAGCGTCTTCGATTCGGTCAGGGCGACCGAGCTGAACGCCCCGGTCTTGCGCAGCCGGTCGGCGACGCGCTGTTCGGCCGCCGGGTCGAAGGGCTTGCCGGCCGGAAAGCCCGCGATGTCGGCGATCCGCGCGCGCCGCACCGCCGACTTCCCGCTGATCACGAGCCGGCCGAACCGGACCGCGGGACCGGGGGCGAGCGTGACCGCCGCATCAAGCTGGGCGCGCCGGTTATGGGCGACGACGTCCTCGGCGCTCAATCGCGCCTTGGCATGGCCCGCGCGGCGCCAGGCGTCGACCGCATCGTTCACCGCGCCAGCGATGGCGCCGCTGAGCGCAGGGCGGCCGGGGGCGAAATCCTTGGGAGGCTTGCTGCTCGGCGCGCGCGGCGCGATCCGGGTCCGTCCGAAATGGAAAAGCGGGCCCGGCGCGATCGTGACACTGATCTGCCCGATCCGCGTCGGCGCGTCGAGCGGTGCGATCGAGGCTGCCTCGCGTCCATCGATCAGGATATGGATGACGGGCGCGTAATGGCCCGCGGCGTAGAGTGCGCCGATCAGCCGGCGATAGTCGGCGCGCGCGGCGGCATAGAGATCCTGCGCATCGTGTGTCTTCTTGTCTGCCGCCGCGACCAGAAGCGAGGCATCGCGCAGCTTGCGCAACAGCGTCTTGTCGGCGCCGGGGGCGGAAAAGCTGATGGCGGGCGCCGCGGCCGGGGTCGCCGCGCGTGCCATGATCGGGCGGGACAGAAACGGCGCGGCCGCGACCGAAATCAGGCCCGCCACGGTCGTGACCACGGGCCATGTGATGCGGGCGGGGGATTGATCCAGTTCGCGCGGCCGGGGCAAGGCATTCTTCCTCTTTCTCCGCGGTCGAGCTTGGCATGCCGGCCGGACGCCTGCAATCAGATCGCCGGCGCGCCGGCCGCGGGGGGCGATGTCTTGCCGCTTCACGCAGCCGGCAATTCGCGCTTTCCCCCGCAAGCCCGGCGTGATTGACTGGCCCCGGCCAACGGGAGCGACGCAATGAACCACAAGTCGATCGTCAAGCGATTGCAACGGCTTGCGATTAGCGCGGCCGGCGCCCTGACGATCGCCGCGCCGGCATCGGCGACACCCCTGCCGAAGGCGCCCGTGCCGCAGGATTACAATCCGGTGAATATGGCCGAGGCGCGGCTTGGCCGGCTGCTG
>JASBUM010000478.1 GCA_030147905.1 Acidimangrovimonas sp. | reverse complement strand
ATGGCGGCGAAGACAGCCGTCGCGGGGGGCTGCGCCATGGCGATCGCGGAAGGCGCGCGTGCCAATCCGCTGTCGGCGCTGGAGGCCGGGGCGCGCTGCACATGGTTCCTGCCGCTGCTGGATCCACGCGGTGCGCGCAAGCGCTGGATACTGGCGATGAAGCCGCGTGGCGAGATCGCGGTGGATGCGGGCGCCGTACGCGCGCTGGCGGATGGCAAGTCGTTGCTGCCGGCGGGAGTGCGTGCGGTCTCGGGCGCCTTCGGGCGCGGCGATCCGGTGGCCATCGTGGGTCCCGACGGAAACGTTCTGGGCAAGGGGCTCAGCCGCTATACCGCAGCCGAGGCCCGAGCCATCCGCGGCCATCATTCGACCGAGATCGCCGCGATTCTCGGGGCGCCGGGACGCTCGGCGCTGATCCACCGGGACGACATGGTGCTGTGAGCGGGTGCGCCGGGGGTTCCACCCCCGGACCCCCGGCGGTATTTTGGCCGAAAGAAGAGCGGATGGTGAAGGCGGGGGCGGAATGGGAAGCGGGGCGATGACGGAAAGGGATCCAGCCGGCACCGCAGGTGACGGTGACGGCGGCGGCTTGGTGCGCATGATGGCCGAGATGGGAGGGCGCGCGCGCGCGGCCGCGGCGACGCTTGCCCAGGCGCCTTCGGGCGCGCGTGAGGCGGCCCTTGAGGCGGCGGCACAAGCCGTCGAGGCACGGGCTGCCGCGATCCTGGAGGCCAATGCCAGAGATCTGGCCTTCGGGCGCGAGAAGGACCTGGGTCCGGCGATGATGGACCGGCTGATGCTCGACCCCGTGCGCATAGCGGGCATCGCCGCCGGCCTGCGCGCGGTCGCAGCCCAGCCCGATCCGCTTGGAACGGTGATGGCGCGCTGGACCATGCCCTCGGGGCTGAGGATCGAGCGGGTGCGGACACCTCTCGGGGTGATCGGGGTCATCTTCGAGAGCCGCCCCAACGTGACCGCGGATGCCGGCGCGCTGTGTCTCAAGGCCGGCAATGCGGTGATCCTGCGCGGCGGTTCGGAAAGCTTTCATTCGAGCGCGGTTCTGCACGAATGCCTGGTCTCCGGCCTGCGCGAAGCCGGCCTGCCGGAAGCCGCCATACAGCTGGTGCCCACGCGCGATCGCGCGGCGGTGGCGCAGATGCTGCGGATGGTGGAGCATATCGACGTGATCGTGCCGCGCGGCGGAAAGGGGCTTGTCGGACTGGTTCAGCGCGAGGCGCGGGTGCCGGTTTTCGCCCATCTCGAGGGCATCGTGCACATCTATGTCGACCGCACCGCCGATGCGGCGAAGGCGCTGGCGGTCGTGCTCAATGCCAAGACGCGGCGTCCGGGGATCTGCGGTGCCGCCGAATGCCTGCTGATCGATGCGCCGCTGCTTGCGGGGCTCGGGCGCGAGCTGATCGCGGCGCTGGTGGCGGCCGGCGTGCGGGTGCACGCGGGGCCGGGGCTGGCTGATCTTCCGGGCACGGTGCCGGCAGGCGAAGGGGACTGGGGCCGCGAATATCTGGACATGGATATCGCGGCGCGGGTTGTCGACGGCGTGGATGAAGCGATGGCCCATATCCGGCGTTACGGATCCGGGCATACCGACGCCATCATAACCGAGGATGACGAAATCGGCGGACGGTTCTTCGCCGGGCTCGATTCCGCGATCCTGATGCGCAATGCCTCGACCCAGTTCGCCGACGGCGGTGAATTCGGGATGGGCGCCGAAATTGGGATCGCGACCGGCAAGCTGCATGCCCGCGGGCCCGTGGGG
>JASBUM010000465.1 GCA_030147905.1 Acidimangrovimonas sp. | reverse complement strand
CGAGATCATCGACGTCGAGTTCCGCTGCAAGGGACTGGCGAGCGCGATCATGCTGGCGCCTTCCGGCACCATCTTCCGCGTCGCCGATTGCCTGATCAACAAGCCGCGCGACCGGGGCATCACCTCGATCGGTACGGGCTGTCAGGGGTTGCTTCTGGACCGCAACCAGTTCCTTTCGAACGAACAGGCCCTGCGTGCGCAGGACCGCCGGACGATCGCCGTCAACGTCAACGCCAACGATGCCAAGATTCGCGAGAACCGGGTAGTGCGTTTCGCGCATTTCGCCGTGCTCCACGGTTCGGGGCACAACGTGATCTCGAACCATTTCTTCCAGGGCGACAGCGAAACCCTCGGCGTGCGGCAGGCGGGGATCGTCCTGACGCAGACCAATGTCGCCTCCACCTTCAGCGCAAACTACATCGACAACTGCTTCATCGAATGGTCGAACGAGCACGACCCCGAGCCAGCCTTCAACGCCGAATTCTCCTTCGGCGGGCTGAGCGTCACCGGCAACATCTTCATCGCGAGCGACGTCTCCCCCGCTTTCCGCTGGCTGGTGGTCGCGCCCAAGGGCGCGGGGCATTATCTGCACGGGCTGAACGTGAGCGACAATGTCTTTCGCACCTTCTCGGGCACGATCGACCGGGTCGAAATGCTGGATGACACGGTCGCCGGGCTCGATTTCGGGCGCAGCCGGAACGTTGCCTTCCGCGACAATGCCTTCAACGGGATCGCGCAGCAGACGGTCAATCCGGTGACGCTGGAATATGACCAGAACACCGAAGCCGCGACATGGACGCTCGACAGCGGCGGCTATCTGCCCTTCGGCGGCTTCGCCCGCAACGTGGTGGCCATGGTCTTCGAGGGGCCGGTTACCGATCAGGGCGGCGCGGTGCGCTACGAACTGCCCTATGTCCGGGCCCAGCAGGGCATCGGCGCCGCCGCGGTCTCGCTCAATTGGCCAGTGGCGGTAAAGGGAAGGGCCGCAGTCACGGTGCGGGTCGATAATCCCAACTGACATGGCCCAACTGACATGGCCCAACTGAGAGCGTCAGACTGACAGCGTCGCACTGACATGGCGCAACTGGCACGGCTGGGCGGGCAGCCGCGCGGCCGTGCACCGTCGGCCGCGACGCCCGAGGCCGGCGACGGAGCGCCGCCGACGGGTGCCGCCGGCGCTCGCTCTTGCCGCCGGCGGGTGCCGGGTGAGCCGCTCCTTCGGGCGATTGCGCAATGTCTTTCGGCGTGGCTGCGGCCCGCGAGCCGGATCAGCCGGGCGCCTTTGCCCCTCCCGCGTGCCCGCTGGCGTCAGCGGCGGGCGGGGCCAGATCGCCGCGATCGAGGCGATAGGCACGGCCAAAGCCCGCGTTGAGATCGCCTGCCAGCGGCACCAGCCGAACGAAGCGGAAGTCACCGAAGTCGACATAGAGCCGGGCCTTGGGGAGGCGCTCCAGATAGGCTTCGCGTATCGCGGCGCGCCCGGTCGCGCCGGGTGCCGTGAACTCGGCGCGGACGGCGAGCGAAAGGCGCGGATGACCCAGCGGATCGCCCCGCGAACCGGGCTCGCCCACCAGTAGGGCGGCGCGGGCGTCGCGACGCAGCCCGCGTGAATGAAGCGCCAGATCCGACAGCAGCACAAGCAGCGCGCCGTTCCACCATGGCCCCAGCGCGATGCGTCCGACATGGGGCGCGCCGGTCTCCGGGTGGACGAAGGCCAGTGCCGCGTGGGGCGCCTGCGCGATCAGGCCCCGGGCGATCGCGCGTGCGTCGTCGTCGGCGGGGCGCACCGGATCGGGGCGCGGCGCTGCCTCTTCGGGCGTCGCCTCCGCGCGCGCTGGCGTGCCGGGCGCCGGTTTTGCCGGCACTTGATCGCCTTCGCTCCCGGCCATCTCGCCCTCCGCCGTCGATTCCCGCCGCTGCGGTCGTGCGACCGGATTGACGGCGCTGCCGGGATCACGCGCCGGCTCCGCTTGCGTGGAAGGCTGCTTGATCGCCGCTCGTCTTGCAAGCGGCGCCCTTTCCATCCGCCGCATTCAACCCCCGGTGCAGCGGCGCCGAAGCGGCGGAATGTGGCGTGCCGCTCACGCCAAGGAGAGCGACCGGCGAACAGGGGTTTCCGCCAGTCCCCAAGTTTGGAATAAATCGATCAGCACACGCGTTCGTGGCTAAGGAGGAGCACCATGACCGATCATGCAGGAAATGCCGTTCATCAACCGTCGGCTGAATTCGTCGCGAATGCGCATGTCGATGCCGCGAGCTATGCCAGGATGTATGCCCGCTCGATCGACGCGCCCGAGGATTTCTGGGCCGAGCAGGGCCGTCGCATCGACTGGATCAAGCCCTTCACCAAGGTAAAGGACTGCTCTTTCGATTATGGCAAGGTCTCGATCCGCTGGTTCGAGGACGGGGTGCTGAACGTCGCCGCCAATTGCATCGACCGCCACCTGGATCGTCGCGGCGACCAGACCGCGATCATCTGGGAACCGGACGATCCGGCCGATCCGGCCCGCCACATCAGCTATCGCGAACTGCACGAATCGGTCTGCCGCATGGCCAATGTCCTGCGCGCCCAGGGGGTCGGCAAGGGTGACCGGGTGGTAATCTACCTGCCGATGATCCCCGAGGCGGCCTATGCGATGCTGGCCTGTGCGCGCATCGGCGCCATCCATTCGGTGGTCTTCGCCGGCTTCTCGCCCGAGGCCCTTGCCAGCCGGATCAGCGATTGCGCGGCGCGTGTCGTCATCACCGCCGACACCGCCCCGCGCGGCGGGCGGCGGACCGGGCTGAAG
>JASBUM010000454.1 GCA_030147905.1 Acidimangrovimonas sp. | reverse complement strand
CGACTGGCCGTTTCCGGCAACCCCGGCGATGACGAGGATTTCGCACGCGCGCACATCAAGCGACACGCCCTTGAGCCGCTCGACCCCGGCCTCGTCGCTTACCTGCAGGTTCTCGACCTCCAGCACGGTGCGGCCCGGCGCGGCCGGCTTCTTCTCGACCCGCAGCAGGACCTTGCGCCCGACCATCAGTTCGGCCAGCTGTTCGGGACTGGTCTGGGCGGTGCGCACCGTGGCCGTCATTTCGCCGCGGCGCATCACGCTTACGGTATCGGTGATCTCCATGATCTCGCGCAGCTTGTGGGTGATCAGGATGATCGTCTTTCCCTCGCGCTTGAGGTTTCCCAGAATCCGGAACAGGTGATCGGCCTCGGCCGGCGTCAGAACCCCGGTCGGCTCGTCAAGGATCAGGATATCGGCCTGACGATAAAGCGCCTTGAGGATTTCCACGCGCTGCTGATGGCCAACCGAAAGCGTCTCGATCACCGCATCGGGGTCGACGTTCAGTTCGTATTCGCGGGCGAGATCGGTCAGGATGCGGCGCGCCTTGGCCAAGGAGGGGCGCAACAGCGGACCATCCTCGGCGCCGAGCACGACGTTTTCGAGCACGGTGAAATTCTGCACCAGCTTGAAATGCTGAAACACCATGCCGATGCCGGCGCGGATCGCCGCCTGACTGTCGGGAATGGCGGTCGGGCGACCGTTGATCACGATCTCGCCGGCGTCGGCCTTGTAGAAACCGTAGAGGATCGACATCAGCGTCGATTTGCCCGCGCCGTTCTCGCCGATGATGCCGTGGATCGTGCCCGGCGCGACGCGAAGCGAGATGTCCCTGTTCGCCTGGACGGGGCCGAAGGCCTTCGAGATGCCGCGCAGCTCGATCGCCGGCGCGGTCAAAGCGGCCGGGGCGGCAGTGTCCTGCCGCCCCTGGGTCACGTCACCCGTTGCCATGCTTCCTTCCTACTTCACCGGGCACGAATTGTCGGTGGCGTAGTCATGCACCTTGATGGTGCCGTCCTCGATGCCCTTGGTCGCCTTGGCGACGGCCTCCTTCATCGCGGGGGTGATCAGCTTGGCGTTGTACTTGTCCATCGCCGCGGCAACGCCCCCGGCCTTCAGATCCATCACCTTGACGCCGGGTTTGAGGTCGGGCCCGGCCTTGAAGGCGCTGTAGACGGCGTTGTCCACCCGCTTGACCATCGAGGTCAGCACCTGGCCGGGGTGAAGGTAGTTCTGGTCGCTGTCCACGCCGATCGAGAGGATCTTCGCATCGGCCGCGGCCTGCAGCACGCCCACGCCGGTGCCGCCTGCGGCCGCATAGATCACGTCGGCGCCCTGTGAGATCTGCGCCTTGGCCAGTTCGGCCCCCTTGACCGGGTCGTTCCAAGCCGCCGGCGTGGTCCCGGTCATGTTCTGGATGACCTTGGCCTTGGGGTCGACCGATTTCACGCCCTGGGCATAGCCGCATTCGAACTTGCGGATCAGCGGGATGTCCATGCCGCCGATGAAGCCCACCGTATGGCTTTTCGAGGCCATCGCCGCCAGAACCCCGACCAGGTAGGAACCCTGTTCCTCGGTGAAGACGATGGATTCGACATTGGGCTGCTTCACCACCGAATCGATGATCGCGAACTTGGTCTTCGGATATTCCGGCGCCACCTTGTTGAGCGTGTCGCCGAAGGCAAAGCCCGTCATCACGATCGGATTGGCCCCCGACTGCGCAAGCCGGCGCAGGATCTGTTCGCGCTGGGCCTCCGACTGGACGGTGATCTCGCGGAATTTCTTGCCGGTTTCCTTGGCCCAGCGTTCGGCCCCGTGATAGGCCGATTCGTTGAAGGATTTGTCGAACTTGCCGCCGATGTCATAGATGATCGCCGGCTCGGCAAGCGCGGCCGTGGCGCCAAGCGTGACGATGGCCGAGGCACCGAGGATTTTCGTCAAGATGCTCATTGGATGGGATCTCCCGGTTCTAGCGGAGCCTGCCGCAGGGCGTCTGCATCCGCTTTGTGTTGCTCCGATCTCTGGCGGATCATTGCCGAATAAGGCCGGACTGACGCCTGACGGTCAATAGCGATCTTGTCGCGCCGGGGTCAATAATTGACCGGGCGATAAAATCATCCGCCGGCCCCGTCCGGTCGCCTGGCAAGCGCCTTGCCGAGCACGAGCGCGTCGATCCGTTCACCCGCAGCGGTCTTGTAATAGCCCCGTCTGCGGCCGCAGGGGACAAAGCCCGCCCGGTCATAAAGGGCAAGGGCGGGTGCGTTGTCTGCCGCGACCTCGAGAAAGGCCCGGGCGGCGCCACGCCCGCGCGCAGCCGCCTCGAAGGCGGCGAGGAGGGCTGCGCCATGTCCCGACCGGCGCCGGTCCGCGGCCACCGCCAGCGTCAGCAACTCGGCCTCGTCCGCCACCGCACGGCCCAGCGCAAAGCCTGCGCTGTCGGGAGCATGGACCAGAAAACAGGCCGGATCGGCAAGAAGCGCGGCGATCTCATCGGTGCTCCAGCCCCGGTCGCGGGCGAATGCCGCCCCATGCAGTCGCGCCAGCGCGCCCGGCGCGGGCCAGTCCGGATCCGCGCCACCGGCCGCCGCCGCCGTTTGCCTCGGCGCGGCCGCTTCGGGGGCAGGCAGCGCCGCCACGGCCTGCTCCGCGGCCGGCACGGGCTGTTCGCGACGGCGCGGATTGCCCTGTTCGGCGGCGGTGCCGGGGGCGTCTTCCGATTTGCGCGGAGCGTACACGGTCATGACAGCATGCGTGGCGGCGCGTCCGATGGCGGCGCGGCATCGGCCGGCCGCAGATAGAGCGGCGCGGGGCGCGGCAGATCCTGCCCAAGCCGGCGCGCGGCCGCCCGCGCGATCGCCTCTGCGAGCGGCATGTGGATCGGCAGGACCGCGCCGCCGGTGACGGCGGCGAGCCGCGCGGCCCCTTCGTCCGCTGCCGCTTCGGCCACGACGTCGAGCCCTGCCCATTCCGCGATGGCGGGCGGACGCACGCCTGCCCAATCGGCGGATCCGGGCGCGACTTCGGCGGCCAGCGGCCCGGCTGCCGCTATGGTTTCGGGGGGGCGGGACACGATGCCCTCGATGTCACCGGGCGCGACCTCGGTCGGCGCGCCGACCAGACGTCCGTGCCGGACCCTGGCCAGCGCAAGGCGCCCCGCGCGGCCGGCGATCACTGCCAGGACCTCGGCGGTGGGCCCGGTGGTTGCGGCGCGGCCCATGGGGGTGGCGGCTTCGGCCAGGGCCTCGAATCCGTTGATCCCGATGGCGGGGCGTTCCAGTCCCAGGGCCAGGCCGCGCGCCGCGGAGACGGCGATGCGCACGCCGGTGAAATTGCCCGGCCCCACGCCGACCGCGAGCGCCGCGAGATCGCGCCAGCCGACGCCGGCCTCGGCCAGCAGTTCCTCGAGCAGCGGCATCAGGCGTTCGGCCTGCCCCTTGGCCATCGCCTCGACCCGGGCGGCCAGTACGCGCTCGCCCGACAGCAAGGCGGCCGCGCAATGGGCAGCCGAGGTGTCGAAGCCGAGGATCATCAGCGATCCGTCCCGCGCAACGCGGCCCTTGCGCTGCCCGCAACGAGTATCGCGCCGGCGCCGGGATGGAGCCGGGGCCGCGCGGCTTCGGCATGGCTTTGCAGCGTTGGCGGCAGTTCGGCCGCGCGGTCGAGCAGGCCGAGCGGCACATTGACCTGACCGGGCAGGTAATCGAGCCGCGCCGCGAGCGGCGAGCCGCGGCGGGGACCGAACCCGCGCGCCACGCCCGGGGCCGCACAAAGCGGCGGGCCGCTGGCGGGGTCGAGCATCACCGCATCTTCAGAAAAGCCTGCGAAGGCCGTGACCGGGGCGCCGGTCCGGCGCCGGCAGTCGTTGCAGTGGCAATAGGCGACGACCTCGGGCGCCGCCGTGGCGCGGATCGTCACATCGCCGCAATAGCACCGGCCGGCAAATGCCGGGGATCTTTCACTGGCCTCAGGCGGCAACCGCGCGCACCTCGACCACTTCGGGGATGTAATGGCGCAGCAGGTTCTCGATGCCCATCTTCAGCGTCAGGGTCGAGGACGGGCAGCCGGCGCAGGCGCCCTTCATGTAAAGATAGACGATCCCGCGGTCATAGCCGTGAAAGGTGATGTCGCCGCCGTCATTGGCCACCGCC
>JASBUM010000450.1 GCA_030147905.1 Acidimangrovimonas sp. | reverse complement strand
TTCTACGCCTATGACGAGGCCGGAAAGCGCCGCGGCCTGTGGCCCGGCCTCAGCACCCGCTATCCGCATCTCGCCCATCAGCCGGAATTGACCGAAGTGCAGCACCGCCTGCTCTTCGCCCAGGTGCTGGAGGCGGTGCGGACGCTCGAGGACGGGGTGTTGATGGATATCCGCGAGGGCGATGTGGGCGCGATCCTCGGCTGGGGCTTCGCGCCCTGGTCCGGCGGCCCGCTGAGCTGGCTCGACATGATCGGCGCGGCCCGGGCGGTGGCCTTGTGCGACGATCTGGCAAAGCGCCACGGGCCGCGCTTCGAGGCGCCGGAACTGCTGCGCGAGATGGCCGGGAAAGGCGAAAGCTTCTATGGCCGTTTCGCACCGGCCAAGGCGGCCTAGGGCGGCGGCGCCGCGACAGGCGGGCTTGATCCCGGACCATCGGCTCCGGCAGGTATGAACTGCCGCCGGGGCCGAACGGTGCAAGGCGCGCGCGAGAAAATCGCCACGGGTTCGATCGCACCGGGTGGGGCCGATCGCGCGGCGGGCTTCGGCCGCACGAAACCCCGCGCGCCGTCGTTTGACCGTGCCGGGGGCGCTTCGCCGTGCCGGGGCCGTTTCACCGGACAGGAGCGGCGTCACCGTGCCGGGGCCTGAAGGCGCCGCGCGCCGCGCCCTCGGGCGTGCACCGCATCGGGCGTGCCGTGTTCCGCATCGGGCTTGCCGGGTTCCGCTTCAGGCTTGCCGGTCTCGGGGCGCCGCGACGTCCAAGGTCATGCCGGGGTTCGGAAATGGCAGCGGCTGCCCGTCGGTCGGGCAACCGGCGCCACCGTTCTGCCGGCTCCGCTTGCGCGGCGCCAGACGGGTCCCGTTCACGCCGCCGCCGGCTCTGCCGCGCGCATGGCGGCAACCAGATCCCGTGCATCGTGAAGAGACAGGTGGCACGAACGGGGCTGTTCCGCCGCCAGCCATTCCAGAAGGTCGGCCGATCCGGCCTGGACCTGCGACGGCGCATGCAACAGCGCCCCGCCCGCGCAATATAGGATCTGCTCGCGGTCGAACTGAAGCACCACCGGGTCGAGCCCGGCGCGCGGGCGGCTGGAATGGATACCGCGCCAACCATCGAGCGCCAGCGCCGGCACCAGCACGAAGGGGTCGCCCAAACGCGCCTCCGCGAGGTCGGATTCGATCAGCACCTGCTGTTCCGGCATAAGCCGCAGTTCGGTGCTGTTGCCGATCGCGCCCGGCGGCACCTTCATCGGCCACAGGCTCGGGGCCTGGCTCTGAAGCTCGGGCGCGGCGCTGAACATGCGGATGTCGCGCAGCGGCTGGAAGCCGTCATCGAAGGTCAGAACAAGATCGCCCGGGCGCAACGTCTCGACCGGCAGCCAGCCGCGCATCGTCCGCACCGGCGTTCCGGTCACGATTCCGTCGACCGTCGCGGCCGCGTTCGGCGCGCCGCCCTCGAAGGCGCCGGCTTCATCCTCCTCGCCCGAGGCGGCCGGATCGAAGACGTCCAGCGCCTTGTTCCACTGGATACCCATGAGCGTTCCTTCGCATGATGCCGACGGCCACGCATTCATTAGGAACGCGGCCTTGGTCGGCGTTTGGGCACAATTCGGGCATCATATTGGCACAACCGCAGGTGATTCGGCCAATCTCGGCCCCCGGGCGATGATTGGCCACACGTGGTTAACAATGTCTTAGAAACAATGTTCCACCGGGTGTCCCCCGCGGCGCCGCCCTGGCCTGCCCGCCGCGCAGGTCGCCAGATGCGCGCGGCGCATCCTGTGGCACGAAAGCGGCGCCTGTCATCGCTCGGTCGCGCCCTTCCCGGCGAGGATCCGGGGACGAAACCTGGCGATACGCGCGAGCCGCGTCGCCGACTTCCGCGCGGAGGCGAGACCCAAGACGTAGCTTCTTTGCCGCCCGGGGGTCAGCCCGTGAAATGCCTCGGCCAGCTCGGGATCCCCGTCCATGGCCTCGATCAGCTCATCGGGCAGAACCAGCCCGGTGCGGCTTTCTGGCGGCCTGACCCCGTCTTCGGCATATCCCTTCGCCTCCGCCAGATAGGCGCGGATGATCGCCTCCATCTCGATGACCTGCGCATCCGATACGAACCGGATCATGTCGGGGTGCCGCGTGTTCGGTCCGCGCCGTTCGAGCACGCCCGCCGCATCCCTCAGCAGCGCGGCATTCATGAAGTTGATGCGGAAATCGCCGCGAAACGCATTGACAAGGGCAATGTCGCGGCCGGCGTGGATGTAGCAGGGATGCGCCCATTTCACCGTCTCCTCAAGCCCGGCACCCCGGCATATTTCACGAAGCGCCTTCAGGCCCCGGCGCCATTTGAACGCGGAACAATCGGGCGTCGCGAAGCGCGCGCAGCGGCCGCAGCCACTTGCGAAGAACACCTCGGCATCCGTTATCATGCAAAGCCCCCGCCCGCGATTGACACCCGGCGACAGCATGGCCCATCCCGCCCGCAGGACCCAAGAACAATCGGACCCCGGCGCGTTCCCCATCGTGGATTCGACGGCAGTCCGCGCCAATCCGCATGCGCGCCATGCCAAGGCCCCTGGCCTATCCGCGGCCGATCTTGGGGCCCGCGACATCTGCCGGGGCCTGCCCGCCCCACCCGTCCGGGGAATCGCCCTCGGGGCCCGGAGCGGAAGCGGGCCCGGACACCGGATCGAAATGATAGCCGAAACGCGCGATATCCACCGCGCACAGCCGTGCGATCAGTGCGGCCGTCTCATCGGTGTAATAGCCGCGCCAGTCGCGCAGGCGCGCGCTGGCATTCACCCGCCGCAGCGGGCCCG
>JASBUM010000422.1 GCA_030147905.1 Acidimangrovimonas sp. | reverse complement strand
CTCTACTGCAGCCGCAGCTGGATCTGCGACGCGGATCTGTCGCACAGCCGGCCCTCGGCGCCCTGGCGCCATCCGCCCGGCTTCGCCAATGCCCTGGTCCAGAACATCGCCGGCGGCAATACCATCCTTTGCAATCGCGCTGCACTCCGGCTGTTGCAGGCCGCGGCCCGGCGCGGCGGCGACCTTCCGGCCCATGACTGGTGGCTCTACCAGCTCATCACCGGTGTCGGCGGCACGATCATCGCGGACCCGAAGCCCTCGCTTTTCTATCGTCAGCACGACGCCAACGTGATCGGCGCGAACCGGGGATGGCGCGCCAACCTGCGCCGGCTGCGGATCCTGCTGCGCGGCGAGTTGCGCCACTGGAACGATTGCAACATCGCGGCATTGCGGCGCGCGAACCCGTACCTCACCCCAGAGAACCGGATACTGCTGGAGGATTTCGACCGCGCCCGCCGCGGGCCGCGTCTGGGCCGGGCACGCGCGCTGCGCCGGCTGGGGATCCGCCATCAATCGCGGCTGGGTTCGTTCGTGCTGGCAGCCGCGGCGACTTGCGGGTTGCTGTGACGGAACCCTTGCAACTGCGTGCATCCCTTTCTAGCCATGGGCCGGGGGCCATGCGGGCGGCATCATGAACATCCTCTTCGTGCATCAGAACTTTCCGGGACAATATCGCGAGATACTCGCCCATCTCGCGGCGATGCGCTGCCACCGGATCGTGTTCCTGACCCAACGGCGCGGCGTGGCGCCCCCGCCCGGCGTGGCGCTGGCGCACTATCGGCCCGATCAGGGCGGCCAAGCGCCCGGCCACCCGTTGGCCGGGGATTTTGCGCGCCAGATGGCCGTCGGCCACGCCGCCCACCGCCGCTGCCGCGAGCTGGCGCGGGACGGGTTTCAGCCCGATATCGTCATCGGCCATCCCGGCTGGGGCGAACTGGCCTTTCTCAAGGAGGTCTGGCCCGACGCGCCGATCCTTGCGTATCTCGAATATTACTACCGCGCCGAAGGCGGACCGGCGGATTTCGACCCCGAGTTTCCGCCCGCGCCGGAACTCGCGCTGCGAATGAAGGCGCGCAACGCGATCAACCATTTCTGCCTGCCCGACATCGCGGTCGCGCAGTCGCCGACCCGGTGGCAACTTGAAACCTACCCGCGGCAATTTCGCGACCGCGCCTACTGTTGTCACGACGGGATCCGATGCGACCGGCTGGGCCCCGATGCCACGGCGCGGCTCGGCCTGGGTCGGCTCGACGAACCGCTCCGTCCCGGCGACGAGGTCGTCACCTTCGTTGCCCGCGATCTGGAGCCGACGCGCGGGTTCCATTCCTTCATGCGCAGCCTGGCGCTGGTGCTGGAGCGGCGCCCCCATGCGCGCGCGGTGATCGTGGGCGGGAACGGCGCATCCTACGGGGCGCGCTCCGCCCATCAGGGCGGGTATCGCGGCGCCATGGAGGCAGAGCTTGGCGACGCGATCGACTGGGGCCGGGTGCATTTCCTGGGCCGGGTCTCTTACGAATCATTTCGCCGAATCATCCAGGTCAGCCGCTGTCACGTCTATCTGACCGCGCCGTTCGTCCTGTCATGGTCCCTTCTCGAGGCGATGGCGATGGGTGCGCGAATCGTCGCCTCGGACGTCGCGCCGGTGCGCGAGGTCATCGAACATGGCACCACCGGATGGCTTGCCGACTTCTTTTCGCCCCGGGATCTGACCGACAGGATCACCGCCGTGCTGGCCGATCCGCAGGACCACGACGCGCTGGCGGAGGCTGCCCGCGAGCGGGTGGAGGCAAGGTATGATTTCAATCACCGATGCCTGCCGATTCACCTAGAAAACATCAACTCCTGCGTGCCCGCCCGTCTTCGCATCGATCTCCGCGCAGCCGCAGCGGCGCATTGAATCCCGCCGGGAGAACAGTGCGCGAAAATCCATTCCGCAGCCGGGCCGCTGCGCGGGCATCGGCGAATTCATGCTTTTGAAACAAAACCGCATTGAATGCGTTATCGTCTCGAATTACGGTCAAATGCATCACGGTCTTTCGACCATAAATATCCCGTCAGGGTGGTATGATACGAAAGTCGTGGTTGATTTGAAAAGCGTGCTGCGGACAGGGAAGGACAGGAATTTCCGAACATTCGGCTAGCAATTCGCATGAGATTGTCGTGCGAGGCTATCCGTCTCCACTCGGTTCGTTTGCCGCGATGGTGGCATTTGCCATCTTTAGGTTCTGTTTATTTTGGAGGAGTGGCCATGACCGGGACTTTTGATCTCTCGACTGCCGTCATCGCCGCATTCATCGGCTCCATCGCGGCGAATGTGGCCCTTGTGGCAACGCGGCGCCACCACGGATGGTTATCGCTCGATGATCTGGCCGGTGTGCAGAAGATTCATGCCTCGGCGGTACCGCGTGTCGGGGGGGTGGGTGTTGCCTTCGGATGCGCGGTGGCACTGGGCTTTGTGCCCGATGCCCAGACGCGGATGCTATGGATGCAGATCATGGTGGCGGCGGCTCCCGCCTTCGCCATGGGCTTCGCCGAGGATCTGACCAAGCGCATTCTGCCGCGCTGGCGGCTTCTGGCCACCTTCGTCTCGGGCCTGATCTTCGCGCTCTGGACGGGCTACATGCTCAACCAGCTGGGCTGGGGCCCGGTCGACACCGTCCTTGCGGTACCGGTCGTCGCGGCTCTGTTCACCGCCTTCGCGATCGGCGGCGTGGCCAATGCGTTCAACCTTATCGATGGTTGCAACGGACTGGCATCGGGAACCGCTGTGATCTTGCTCGGTGCCTTCGCGGCGATCGCCGCCGGTGCCGGCGACTGGCCCCTGTTTTCGGTGACCGTCGCGGTGATGGCCGCGATCGCGGGCTTTCTCGTGTTCAACTTCCCGGCGGGCAAGGTCTTTCTCGGCGATGCCGGCGCCTATGGTCTGGGCGTGGTCCTGGCCGCGATCGCGGTCGCGCTCCCGGCCCGCAATGCCGGCATCTCGCCCACGATCGGCCTTCTTGTGCTGGGCTATCCGGTGACAGAGACGCTGTTCTCGAT
>JASBUM010000419.1 GCA_030147905.1 Acidimangrovimonas sp. | reverse complement strand
TCGAGCCAGTCGACCTTGGTCATTTTGCGCAAGATGACGAATTCGTCGCGGTTGGAGCCGACCGTGCCGTAGTAGTTGAAGCCATAGCTTTGCTGGGCATAGCCGCCGATCATGTGGGTGGGCTTGAGAACCGTGCGGGTGACCGAATTGTGGATCCCGCCGCGCAGGACCGTGGTCTGGGCGCCGGGGGTGTTCACGATCTTCTCCTGCGCGTGATACATGTAGAGGGTGCCGTCCTGCATCCGCTGGCTGACGACCGCGCGCGCGGTCAGCGCGCCGTTGGAATTGTAGACCTCGACCCAGTCGTTATCGACCACGCCGGCGCGCCGGGCGTCGTTCTCGCTCAGCCAGACGACGGGGCCGCCGCGGTTGAGCGTGAGCATCAGCAGATTGTCCGAATAGGTCGAATGGATGCCCCATTTCTGGTGGGGCGTGATGAAGTTCAACACCACATGCGCCGCGCCATGCGCGCCGTCGCGATCGACGCCGCCCCCGGTGGTGCGCAGATCGACCGGCGGGCGGTAGGCACAGAAACCCTCGCCAAAGGCCCGCATCCACAGGTGGTCCTGATAGATCTGCTGCCGCCCGGTCAGCGTGCGCCAGGGGATCAGTTCGTGGACATTGGTATAGCCGGCGTTGTAGCAGACCTCTTCGCTCTCGATCCCCGACCATGTCGGCGAGGAGATGATCTTGCGCGGCTGCGCGGCGAGATCGCGAAAGCGGATGCGCTCGTCGGCGCGGGCGGCCGCAAGATGGGTGTGGTCGCGTCCCGTCGCCTCGCCCAGCGCCGCCCAGGCCTTCACCGCCACCGCGCCGTTGGTCTCGGGCGCCAGCATCAGGATCGTCTCGGCGGCGTCGATATCCGTCTCCAGCCGTGGCCGGCCGTCCGCCGCCCCGCCCCGGCGCCGGCCGTTGAGATCGCCCAGCGCCGCCACTTCCTCCCCGGTTTCCCACGCGATCCCCTTGCCGCCGTTGCCCAGCCGATCCAGCAGCGGCCCCAGCGCCACGAACCGGTCATGGATCCGGGTGTAGTCGCGTTCGACCGCGACGAAGTTCGGCCCTGTCCGGCCCGGCACCAGTTCGCATTCGCCGCGCGTCCAGTCGCGGACCTCGGGCTGGGCGGTCTCGGCGGCGGTATCGTGCAGGATCGGGACCGCGACGATGTCGGTTTCGCGGCCCAGCACCTCGGGCGCCACTTCCTGGAACTTGGCCGCGATCGCCTTGAAGATCTCCCAGTCCGAGCGCGATTCATAGGCCGGGTCGACGGCCGCCTGAAGCGGATGGATGAAGGGGTGCATGTCCGAGGTGTTGAGGTCGTTCTTCTCGTACCAGCTGGCGGTGGGCAGGACGACATCGGAATAGACCGCGGTGGTCGACATGCGGAAATCGATGCAGACCAGCAGGTCGAGCTTGCCGCGCGGCGCGTTCTCGTGCCACCGCGCCTCTTGCGGCATCGCGCCCGCGTCCACGTCGATCGCCGGGTCGAGCTCGCGGCCCTGAACGCCATGATCGGCGCCCAGCAGATGCTTGAGGAAATATTCGTGTCCCTTCCCCGATGATCCCAGCAGGTTAGAGCGCCAGACGAACAGGTTGCGCGGCCAGTTTTCGGGCGCGTCGGGGTCGTCGCAGGCCAGTTCCAGCCGCCCCGCCTGCAGGGCCTCGGCCACATATTCGGCCGCCGGCCGGCCCGATTGCGCCACCTGCCGCCCGACCTCGAGCGGGTTCTGCCGCAGCTGCGGCGCCGAGGGCAGCCAGCCCATCCGCTCGGCGCGGATGTTGTAATCGATCAGGGTGCCGTCCCAGTCTCCGGCGGGCGCGGTCGGCGACAGCAGGTCGGGCACCCGAAGGGTCTCGTAGCGCCACTGGTCGGTATGGGCATACCAGGCCGAGGTGGCGTTCATCTGCCGCGGCGGCCGCTGCCAGTCAAGCGCGAAGGCCAGGGGCAGCCAGCCGGTCTGCGGGCGCAGCTTCTCCTGACCCACGTAATGCGACCAGCCGCCGCCCGACTGGCCCACGCATCCGCACAGCACCAGCATGTTGATGATGCCGCGATAGGTCATGTCCATGTGGTACCAGTGGTTCAGACCGGCCCCGAGGATCACCATCGACTTGCCACGCGTCTTCTCGGCATTGTCGGCGAAGGCGCGCGCCACCGCGATGATGCGGGCGCGCGGCACGCCGGTGACCGCCTCGGCCCAGGCGGGGGTATAGGGCATGTCGTCGTCGTACGAGGCCGCCGCCCATTCCCCGCCCAGGCCCCGGTCGATCCCGTAATGCGCGCACAGAAGGTCGAAGACCGTCGCGACCGGCACCGGGCCCGCCCCCAGGTCGAGCTGCCGCACCGGCACCTTCCGCTCCATCACCGACGGATGGCCCGAGCCCTTGAAATGGCCGCTGTCGCCGGCGGCGAAATAGGGAAACGCGACGCCGACGACATCGTCATGCGCCCCGGCGCCGGCAAGCGTCAGGCGAAGCTGCGGCGCCGTGGCGTC
>JASBUM010000418.1 GCA_030147905.1 Acidimangrovimonas sp. | reverse complement strand
CGCCAAGGACCGCAAGCTGAAGCCCGAGGAATACCTGGGCGGCAGCTTCGCGATCTCGAACCTCGGCATGTTCGGCATCGAGAATTTCGACGCGGTCATCAACCCGCCCCACGGCGCCATCCTCGCCGTCGGCGCGGGGGTCAAGAAACCCGTGGTGGGCGAAGACGGCCAGATCACGGTCGCGACCATGATGTCGCTGACCTTGTCGGTCGACCACCGGGTGATCGACGGCGCGCTGGGGGCGCAGCTTCTCAAGGCGATCGTCGAGGCGCTGGAAAACCCGATGCTGATGCTGGCCTGAGGCACCCTGTCGCCGGCTGCGGGGCGATCCACGATCGAGCGCCCCGCCACAGGACATGATCAAGCCGCTTCAACCAGATGCGCGGGCACTGGCGGAGCGGCTTATTTCCAACCATCCGCCGCATTCTCATGGGCGTGTTTGTCCGCCCGCCTGTACAAATCGAACCATTCGCGGTCCAAGCCCAACAGGCCGCCGTCCGCGATCGGCCGCAGCATCCGGATCAGCCGCCATACGCCAAAGCCGTAGACGAGCCGACGTTCGGCCTCGACCTCCGGTACCTTACAGGGCCGTTGGCCCCATCGCCCCATGTTCAGCTCGGGCCGATACCCGACCTCGGTGCGGATAGCGCCCGTCGCCCATCAGCGGGCAGGTGGTGATAGCGCCCCCGACCGTCCCGGGCGGCCAGGCGATGAATTGCCCGAAGGTGACGGATCGGGTGTCAGCGATCATGGGACTGGCTCCTCAAGACGCGCGCGCACGCTCGAATGCCGCGCGCGCCAGTCCCGCCCGAACGGCTTCAGCCAGCCGGCCGCCAGTCCAGCCGCCGTGCATTCAGCGCGGAAAGCCGCTCGGCGCCGCCAATCCCCTGCCAAGGCCGGCGCCCCTGCAGGACGCGCGCACCGAAAGCCCTATCGCACCCTCATCCCTGGATGCTCATCCCTTGAAACAGTCGCAATCCTCGTCGAGCGTCTGGTCCATCCGGACCGAGGGCTGATCGCAACCCGCATCGCCCACCACCCGCGCGGGCACGCCCGCCACGGTCTTGCAGCACGGCACGTCCTGCAGCACCACCGACCCGGCGGCGATGCGGCTGCGGTCACCGACATGGATATTGCCCAGCACCTTGGCGCCGGCGCCGATCAGCACGCCGTCACCGATCTTCGGATGACGATCGCCATCCTCCTTGCCGGTACCGCCCAGCGTCACCGAATGCAGCATCGAGACATTGTTGCCCACCACCGCCGTCTCGCCGATCACGATCGAATGGGCATGGTCGATCATGATCCCGCGCCCCAGCCGCGCGGCGGGGTGAATGTCGACACCGAAAACCTCGCTCACCCGCATCTGGATCAGATAGGCCATGTCGCGCCGTCCCTCGCGCCACAGCCAGTGGCCGACGCGATAGGCCTGGAGCGCCTGGAAACCCTTGAAGAACAGAAGCGGCTGAAGGAACCGGTGGCAGGCCGGGTCGCGTTCGAAGACGGCGACGAGATCGGCACGTGCCGCGGCCCCCAGTCCGGGGTCACCCCTGTGGGCCTGGTCGGCAATCTCGCGCAGGATCTGCTCACCGATCTCGCCCGAGGCGAGCTTGAGCGCGAAGCGATAGGACAGCGCCCGCTCAAGCGATGCGTGATGCAGGATGTTGCTGTGCATCAGACCGCCCAGAAGCGGCTCGTCGGCCAAGGCCCGCGCCGCCTCCTCGCGTATGCGCGACCAGACCGGATCGACCCGCGCCAGCGCGCGTTCGCTATCCGCAGCTTTGGTCCTGGCCATGGCGGGCCTCCTCTCGTCGCATGCCGAACCAATATAGACGCCGCAGGCCGCGAATGAAATGGCCCGCCCCAATCTTTTCGGCTGTGCCGCCGGCCGCGCGGACAGGGCGCCGCACCTCTGCGGGGCGGGGTTTCCGCCTACGCGCCGTCCAGCTTCGCGCGTTCCAACGGCCCCCCGTCGCGCCCGCGCCATGTGTCGATCCCGGCCAGCACCAACGCCATGCAGGCGCGGTAATCGTCATCCTGCAGGAAGGCTTCCGCGCGGCACGGACGGCGCATCGCCGCCGCCATCAGGCTGCCATCGCCGAGCCGCGGATGCACCCGCCCCAGCCGCTTGCGATAGCGGTCCGCAAGATCCGCCTCCACCAGCATCCGCGCGATCAGCGCCCCGCGTGCCCCCGGCGGCGCCGCCGCAAGCGCGCGGGCCGCCGCGATCAGGTCGCCGTGGCACAGCGGCCGCATCCGTCCCCTACAGCCCCGGCAGCGCCAGATCGAAGCCGTGGATCGCCAGCCGCACGCTGCCGCCGGCAAAATCACCCCCGGTCGCGGTCAAGACCAGCGGCTCGGCGCTCCAGAAGGTCATCGGCTGGCCCAGCATTCCGCGCGCATAGGAGCCGGCGGCAAGACCCAGCCCGCTGCCGAAGCGATCGGGCGCCCCCGCGGTACCGAGGCTCCAGCCGCTGGCGGTGCCGGTCAGGTCGGCCAGCACCCGCGCGGTGACCGCAAAGACCATCTCGCCCGCGCCGATCATCCCGGTGGTGGTCGAACTCGGCCCCGCCGCCACCGCATGATCGAACTCCGTCACCCGCATGTAGGAGGCGGCCCCGCTCGGCGACAATGCCACCGCCCCCGCCCGCCACGCGCTGCCGTCGTGCAGACACCATACGCTTTCGTCGTCGATCCACGCGCGCCAGCCGCGCGCCGGCGGCACGAAGACCCAGCCGCCGTTGACCCGGAGCGCGATCTTGCCGTCCTCGCCCGCCCATTCGTTCACCGCGCCCGCAGGCAGGGAATAGGCCGCGCCCTCGGCTGCGGCGACCGGCGGCGCGGTCACCTGACGCGAGGCCAGCACGATCTGCGCCATCCCGTCGAGCCGGGCCAGCGCTTCGTTGACGGTGACGTCCTTCTGCGCCTGTGCGGGCGCCAGATAGGGCAGTTTCAGATGCGGTGTCTCAGCCATTGATATCGATTCCCGTGAATGGTCCGGCGCCGAAGCGGTCGGAGATTTGCGCAACCTCGATGCGATAGGGCGGAACCAGCCCGTCTGCCGCGCGTTCGGCCGCGCCATAGCGCCATACGGGCGCGTCCAGCTGCAATTCGCGCCGGATCGCGCCGCCCGCGTCGCGCAGGCGCAGCAGATAGGCCTCGCGCGCCTCGCCCAGCGGCACATCGAGCCCGCTCCAGTCGCCGCCGTCGATGCGACTGCGCCGGATCCACCCCACAACCAGATCGCCCGATCCCGTATCGCGGCGCGCGCGCAGGTGACAGGGCGACAGCGGCCGCAGGCCGATCCCGGCAAAGGCCTCCACCCGGTGGACATAGGACGGATCGTCATAGCCGCGCGCGGCCGGCCCCACCCGGTAGTGCCGCGCCACGTTGCGCAGCGAAGCCGGCAGCGCGATCTGCCCCACGGCCCCATCCATCAGCACCACCAGGCTTCCCGCCGGCCACAGATCCGGCATCAGCGCGTCGCTGCCGGCCTGCCCCCGCAGCCGCATCGACAGCGCGTGAATTCCCGGTGCCCCGATCTCGGCATCCGCGAACTGGAACAGCTCCCAGTTCGCGGCGCTGCCGTCCCCGATGGCGGCGATATTGGCCCCGTTCAACCCCGCCTCGAGCGTGGCCGATTCCGGTGCGCCTCCGAAAAGCTCGACCCGGAGCCGCGGGCCGCGGTCCCAGATCCCGGGCAGCGCGCGTTCCAGCGGGTCGAGCGTGCGCCCGATCACCGCCGGCCGCTCGATCAGACGGTTGAACGCATATCCCGAATCCTGCGCCGCAT
>JASBUM010000414.1 GCA_030147905.1 Acidimangrovimonas sp. | reverse complement strand
AGCGCCAGTTCGGGCCGGGCGAGCCGGGCCAGGGGCGCGATCTCGCCGGGATGGTTCATGCCGATCTCGATCACCGCGAAATCGCAATCCGCCGGCATGCGCGCCAGCGTCAGCGGCACGCCCCAATGGTTGTTGTAGCTGGCCTCGGCGGCATGCACCCGCCCCTGACCGCCCAGAACCAGACGCAGCATCTCCTTGGTGGAGGTCTTGCCGACCGATCCGGTCACCGCCACCACGCGGGCCCGGCTGCGCGCGCGTCCCGCCGCCCCCAGCCGACCCAGACCCGCCAGCACGTCATCGACCACCAGCAGCGGCGCGTCATCCCCGACACCTGGGGGCCTGTGACTGACCATCGCCGCCGCCGCCCCGCGCGCCAGCGCATCGGCCACGAAATCATGCCCGTCACGGCGGTCCGACAGCGCCACGAACAGATCCCCCGGCGTCAGGTTGCGGCTGTCGATCGCAACCCCCGTGGCGACAAAATCGGCAGTCACCGTGCCGCCGGTGGCGCGCGCGGCCTCCTGCGCGGGCCAGAGCGGCGTCATTGTTCCACCCCGTCGAGCGCGGCGACCGCGACACTGGCCTGTTCGCCGTCGTCGAAGGGAAAGACGTCATCGCCGATGATCTGTCCGGTCTCATGGCCCTTGCCGGCGACCAGAAGCGCGTCGCCCGGCCCCAACGCATCGACCCCGCGCAGGATCGCCTCCGCCCGGTCAGACACTTCATGGGCCTCGGGACAGGCGGCAAGGATCGCCGCACGGATCGCGGCCGGATCCTCGCTGCGGGGATTGTCGTCGGTGACGAAGACCAGATCGGCATGCGTGGCCGCGGCACGGCCCATCATCGGGCGCTTGCCCCGGTCGCGGTCGCCGCCGGCACCGAAGACGCAGACCAGACGGCCCATGACATGCGGGCGCAGCGCGGCCAGCGCGGTGGCCAGCGCATCGGGCGTGTGCGCGTAATCGACGAAGACCGCCGCGCCATTGTGCCGGCTGGCCACCCATTGCATGCGCCCGCGCACGGTGACCAGCCCGGAGAGCCGGTCGAAGACATCGCCGGGTGCGGCCCCGGCGCCGATCGCGAGCCCGGCCGCCAGCAGCACGTTCCCCGCCTGGAAGCCGCCGATCAGGTCAAGCCGGACCTGCCGCGCCTGCCCGCGCCAGCCAAAGCGCAGGATCTGCGCGCGCGCCTCGTACCGCTGGTCAAGGATGCGCAGGTCGCAATCCTCGGCGTGGCCCACGCCCAGCACCGTCTGTCCGCGTGCCGCGGCCATCGCCGCCACCTGTGCGCCGCGCGGATCGTCACGGTTGACGACCGTGACCCCGTCCTCGGGCAGCACACGGTTGAACAGCCCGGCCTTGGCGGCGAAATAGGCGTCGAGGTCGGGGTGATAGTCCAGATGGTCCTGCGTCAGATTGGTGAAGGCCGCCGCCCGCAACTGCACGCCGTCCAGCCGGTGCTGATCGAGCCCGTGGCTGGAGGCCTCCATCGCGGCGTGGGTGACACCGGCCCGCGCGGCCTCGGCCAGCGCCTGATGCAGGATGATCGGATCGGGCGTCGTGTGGCGCAGGGGCGCCTCCCATGCGCCCTCGACGCCGGTGGTGCCGAGGTTGATCGCGGCATGGCCGAGCCCGGCCCAGATCTGGCGCGTGAAGCTCGCCACCGAGGTCTTGCCGTTGGTCCCGGTCACCGCGACCATGGTTTCGGGTTGGGCCCCGAACCAGAGCGCGGCGGCGCGTGCGAGTGCGGCACGCGGCTCCTCGACGATGACGGTTGCGATCGGCGCGGAGGCCAGTGCCCCGGCCGCGATCCGCGCGCCCTCGGGGTCGGTCAGCACCGCCGCCGCCCCGGCCTCTATCGCGCGGGCGATGAAGCGGGCGCCATGGACCCGGCTGCCGGGCAGCGCGGCGAACAGCATCCCCGGGCGGACCTGCCGGTTGTCGACCGCCAGCCCGGTCACCCGGCGATCCGGTGCCGCACCGCCGGCCCGCGTGCCATTGTCACGGCCCCCGGCGCGCGCGCGCAACCCCAATTGTGCAAGCGTCATGCCCTGGCTTGGCTCGGCCATCCTTCCCGCCTTCCTGTCGGGTGCAATGCACCCCGCCTTCAGTTGCGCGCGACTGTTAACGCATTCGGGGCAGGTGCTGCAACGACCGGACGCAACCCCATCAACGGCGCCACCCGGCGGATGATCTCGGCCGCGACCGGCACCGCGGTGTATCCGGCCGTGCGCCGCGGATAGCGTCCGCTGTTGTCGGAAGGCTCGTCCAGCATCACGATCAGGACATATTTCGGATCGCTCGCGGGGAAGATGCTGGCAAAGGTCGAGATCACCTTGTTGTTGTAATAGCCTCCCTGCGGGTCGGGCTTGTCGGCGGTACCGGTCTTGCCGCCCACGTCATAGCCCTTGACGTTGCCGTATTCGCCGGTGCCGTTGGTGACCACGATACGCAGCATCTTGCGCAGCTCCGTCGAGGTCTTCTCCGAGATGATCCGCGGCCCCAGACGCGGCTTGTCAGTCTTCAGGATCGTCGGATAGACCCGGATGCCGCCGTTCACCATCGACGAATAGGCGGTCGCCAGTTGCAGCGGCGAATCCGAGATCCCGTGCCCATAGGCGATGGTCATCGTCGACAGGTCCGACCACTTCTTCGGGTATTCCGGCCGCACGCCGGGCGCCTCGACAAGTTGCACCGGGCTGGGGTCGAGCAGTCCCAGCGATTTCAGGAAAGCCTTCTGCCGATCCCCGCCGATCTTGAGCGCGATCCGCGCCGCCCCGATGTTGGAGCTTTCACGGAGCACGTCGGTGACCGACAGCTTGTTGCCGTAGTCGTGGAAATCGGTGATGCGATACTTGCCGTAGATCAGCGGGCCCTTGGTGTCGATGATCGTCTTCGGCGTGACCAGCCCCAGTTGCAGCGCCTGGCCGATGTCGAAGATCTTGTAGACCGAACCCATCTCGTAAAGGCCCTGCACCGCGCGATTGAACAGCGGCGATTCGCCGGGATGCTGCGTGGGCTTGGGCGCGGGCCGGGCGTTGGGGTCGAAGTCGGGCAGCGAGACCATCGAGATGATCTCTCCGGTATTGACCTTCATCAGGACCGCCGCGGCGCCCTTCGCGTTCATCAGCCGCATGCCCGATTTCAGCACCTGACGTGTCGCGTCCTCGACCGACAGATCGAGCGAGAGTTGCAGCGGACGGCCGCCATTGGCCGGATCGCGCAGCCAGTGGTCGAATTCCTTCTCCACCCCGGCGACGCCCACGACCTCGGCCGAATCCACGCCCTCGCGCCCGAAACGCGTCCCGCCAAGGATGTGTCCGGCGAGCTGGCCGTTCGGATACAGGCGCATCTCGCGCGGGCCGAACAGCAGGCCGGGATCGCCGATGTCGTGCACGGCCTGCATCTGTTCGGGCGACAGGGTGCGCTTGATCCAGACGAAGGTGCGCTTGCCGGTGAAATCCGCGATCAGCCGCTTCTCGTCGAGGTCGGGAAAGATCTTCACCAGCGCCTTGGCCACGCGGACCGGATTGATCATCTGCTGCGGCTGGGCATAAAGCGAATAGGTCGCCATGTTCATCGCGAGGATCCGGCCCTTGCGATCCACGATATCGGCGCGCTGGGCGTAGATCGTCGGCCCCGAACTTGCAACCTGCGGCTCGGACGGGACCGAATTCGCCAGAAGCGCCATGCGTGCGCCCACGACCGAAAAGGCCAGCACGAAAAAGGCGCCGAGCATCAGCAGGCGCCCCTCGGCCTGACGCCGCTCGCCATCGCGCATCGCCTCGTGGCGGCGGCGGATGTTCGCGCGTTCGATCGCGTCGGGGTTCTCGCCCCGATCGCGGGCCGGAAGGATCTGGGCAAGCGGGCGAAGGGGTGTCCGGATCATGGCGTCAGTGCCCCGCCACCGGGATGCTGGCAGTCGCCGGCCGCGACCCCGTCCCGGCCGTGGCCCTGTTCGCACCGCCGGCATTCAGGGATGCAGTCACCAGTTGCGCACCCGCCCCGCCCTTGGCCCGCAGAGGAACCGAAGCCGCCGCCTTCGCAATCCTCGCCGCCGACGCGGCCGCAGCGGATCGCGCCACCGGCGC
Source organism: Acidimangrovimonas sp. (assembly GCA_030147905.1). Next base: position 86 of record JASBUM010000414.1, on the reverse strand, counting down.
GGCGGAACCGTGGCCGCCGGCGCCGGCGCGGGCCAAGGTCGGCGCGCCGGGGCCACCCGCGCCGCCATGCACGCCGGCATCCGCAC
>JASBUM010000352.1 GCA_030147905.1 Acidimangrovimonas sp. | reverse complement strand
CGCCTCGGGATGGGCGGCGAGCAGTCAATAATTCGGGGACAGACGGGTGACAGGCTTACTCTCCTATCGATTCAACTTCGCATTGGAGCGAATACTGCCGGAACGACGCATTTTCCTGCGCTCGGACACGGAAACGCGGTTCATCCGCCTGCGACCATCGGCACAGGCCGCGATCGTGACGATCGCAATGCTGATGCTTGCCTGGACGATCGCCGCCACCGCGATGCTGATCGTCGACTCGCTCAGCTCGGGCAGTGCCTATCAGCAGATGATGCGCGAACAGGCCACCTACGAAACCCGGCTGAACGCGCTCTCGGCCGAACGCGACGCCCGCGCGTCCGACGCCGCGAGCGCGCAGAAGCGTTTCAACGTCGCGCTCAAGCAGGTCTCGCAGATGCAATCGCAACTGCTGATCTCCGAAAATCGCGCCACCGAGCTCAAGCGCGGCCTCGACGCGCTGCAGGGCACGCTTCAGCAGGTGCTGAAGGAACGCGACGACGCGCGCACCGCGCTGGCCCAGTACAAGCTTGCGATGGCCAAGCAGCATGGCGCCGGCCGCTCGGCGGCGGGTCAGCTCAAGGATATCTCGGGCACGCTCGACGTGCTTTCGGCCTCGCTCGCCAAGACCGCGGCCGAACGTGACGCGATGGCGATCGCCGCCAGCACCGCCAAGTCCGAAGCCGCCCGTGCCCGGCTCGACACACGGCTTCTCGAACAGCGCAACCAGCGCATCTTCGCCCAGCTCGACAAGGCGGTCAGCGTTTCGATGAAGCCGATGAGCAAGATGTTCAAATCGGTCGGCATCGACCCCAGCCGCGTCCTGGCCGAGGTGCGTTCGGGCTATTCGGCAGAGGGCGGCCCGCTGCAGCCCATCTCGGTGCCCTCGGCGGCCCAGGGTCAGCAGCGCAGCGATATCGAGCATGCCAACAAGATCCTCGCCGGGCTGGAGAAGATGAACCTCTACCGGATCGCTTCGCAGGAAATTCCGATCGGCCTGCCTCTGCGCACCCGTTTCGTCGAAACCTCGCCTTTCGGCTATCGCCGCGATCCCTTCACCGGCCGGCGCAACCTGCACCCCGGCGAAGACATGGCCGGCGCCTACGGTTCGCCGATCTATACCACCGGTGACGGCATCGTGATCTTCGCGGGCTGGGGTCCGGGGTATGGTCGTCATGTCATTATCCGCCACGCCTTCGGCATCAAGACCGTCTACGGTCACATGTCGAAGCTGCGCGTGACGGTCGGGGAAAGAGTCTCGCGCGGTCAGCGTATCGGTGATATGGGCAGTACCGGCCGGTCGACCGGCAATCACCTTCACTACGAAGTGCGCGTCGGGAACACACCAGTCAGTCCCACACCCTTCATCAAGGCAGCCAACTATGTTTTCTAAAAGCAGGATCAACGAGCCGGGCCCCAAGCCCCAAACCCCCGAGGCCGAGAAGCCGAAGGCCGAAGCTGCACCCGCACCCAAGCCGACCCCCGATTTCGCGGCCGCCGCGACCCCCAAGCCCAAGCCGGCCCCTTCGGTGCTGTCGTCGGACCTGACGGTGGTGGGCAATGTGAAGACCTCGGGCGACATCCAGGTCGAGGGGGTGATCGAGGGCGACATCCGCGCCCATCTGCTGACAGTCGGCGAAGGCGCGACCATCCGCGGCGAGATCGTGGCCGACGACATCGTCGTCAATGGCCGGATCATCGGGCGCGTGCGCGGGCTGAAGGTGCGGCTGACCTCGACCGCGCGGGTCGAGGGCGACATCATCCACAAGACCATCGCCATCGAGAGCGGTGCCCATTTCGAAGGCTCGGTCCAGCGTCAGGACGACCCGCTCTCGGGCGGTACCGGCGCGGGCACGGCCAGAGCGACCATCAACACTTCCCAGCCCGCCGCGACAGCCGGCAGCAGCGCTCCGAGCAGCGCCGCCAAGGGCTGATCCCCCCGGGGTCCCTGCCGCACCGCCCGGCCACCACTCAGTGGGCCGGGGGACGGCAGCCCCCCACCCACTCGCGCGCGCCGCATATCGAGACGGGATTGGCAGCGCGTCCCGCGATCACCCGTGGTTGCGGTCATTGCGCGGGACCAGTCAATGCGTGTGAACGCACTGGTCTGGCGGTTAGGGCAGCGGCACAAACCAAGCGATCAGGGCCCGGGTGCCCACAGGGGGCGCGCGGGATGCGCCCCTTTTCGCGTTTTCGGTGGCCCCTTTGCCTCTCTCTCTCCGCGCGCCGCGCAGGCGGGCCAGGCTCCGGGACAGCGAATGCAAGGGGGACGGCCGCGCGAACGGACTTTCCGTGTCTTTTTCCTTGCGCCGGGGCCTTTTCCGGCCCTCTCACCCCATCCGCATGGCGCGCCCGCAGTTCGCCCACCCTGCGGGGCAGCGATCGGTGCGCCGGCGCATGCTCGGCCCCGGCGGGGCGGGGTTCGTGGCGGGCCGGACGCGCGCCGCGCCACAAGGTCGCTAGCCGTGCCGCAATGTCACCCGGTAGAGATGCCAGCTCGCATGGCCGAGAACGGGAAGGACCACAATCAGCCCAAGAAAGCCAGGCAGCGCCGCCAGTAGCAGCAGCACCGCCACCGTGCAGGCCCAGACCAGCATAGGCACCGGGTTGAAGACAACCACCGCGATCGAGG
>JASBUM010000385.1 GCA_030147905.1 Acidimangrovimonas sp. | reverse complement strand
CAATCGTGCTCGGGGCCGAGTTCGAGCGCCCATGCCCGTTCCGCGATCCAGGACGAATGTTCGAAGACCCCGCCGAAGGCTTGCACGAAACGGTCGCGGTCCATCGCGCTCGGCCGCTCCCGGCGGCGGTGAGGGTGGGTGCGTGCCCAGTGCAGCGCGATGTCGATCCGGCGGGCGAACCACACGTCGGGCTGGGTGCGCGCGTGCTCGATGAAGCGGCGCAGACCGGCGAATTTCCCGGGCCGTCCGATGAGGCGATTGTGCAGCCCCACCGTCATCATCCGCGGATGCCCGTCCCGTCCTTCCGCGAGGAGCGTGTCGAAGGCATCGCGCAGATAGACAAAGAACTGCTCGCCGGTGATGTAGCCCGGCGCCGTGGCGAAGCGCATGTCGTTGGCTTCGAGCGTGTAGGGGATGACGAGCTGGTCGCGTGCGCCGAATTCGCGCCAGTAGGGCAGATCGTCGTCGTAGGTATCGGAGACGTAGTCGAAGCCGCCTTCCTCCGCGACGAGCCGGACGGTATTGGCGCTGCAACGCCCGGTGTACCAGCCGCGCGGGCGGTGGCCGACGACCTCGCTGTGAAGGGCAATCGCCTCGGCGATGGAGGCGCGTTCGCTCGCCTCGTCCATGTCCTTGTGTTCAACCCATTTCAGCCCGTGGCTGGCGATTTCCCACTGCGCCTCCTTCATCGCGGCAACCTGGACCGGGCTGCGCGCCAGCGCGGTCGCGACGCCGTATATCGTCACCGGAATTTCCGCCTCGACGAACAGCCGGTGCAGGCGCCAGAAACCGGCGCGCGCGCCGTATTCGTAGATCGATTCCATGTTCCAGTGCCGCTCGCCCGGCCAGGGCGCTGCCCCCGCGATGTCCGACAGGAACGCCTCCGAGGCGGAGTCGCCGTGCAGGACGCAGTTTTCGCCGCCCTCTTCATAGTTGAGGACGAACTGCACTGCGATATTGGCGCCGCCGGGCCAGGCGGGATCGGGCGGGCAGGGTCCATGGCCGAGCATGTCGCGGGGATAACGGTTCACCAGCTTCTCCTTTCGGGGCGGATATTCAACTGATACGAGCAAAACCTTTGCTCCATTTTCAATAAATTTGGAAAGGACCTGTCGCACCCCGCGGTTATCGCCTTCCATCCGCCGACGTGGCACGATGCCGGGGCAAGCGATTGCGTGACGGACGCGCGACGGACGCGCGACGACCGGTCGCTCGTCCGGTGGCGGTACGACAACAGGGGGAAGACAGCATGGCCGAGGGCTATCTGACGACACATGTGCTTGACACGGCCCGCGGCGTTCCGGCGGCCGGCATGTGGATTTCGCTCTATCGGCTCGAGGGCGAGGCGCGGCAATTGTGTCTGCGGCTGTGCACCAATGGCGACGGCCGCTCTGACGCGCCGCTGCTTTCGGGGGCGGATTTCGCGACCGGCGTCTACGAACTGGTGTTCGAGGCCGGCGCATATCTGGCGGCGCAGGGACCCGGGCTGCCGGATCCGCCTTTTCTCGACATGATACCGATCCGCTTCGGGATCGCGGACCGGTCGGTGCATTACCATGTGCCGCTTCTGGTTTCGCCCTTCGGCTATTCGACCTATCGCGGCAGCTAGGAGGCGGCGCCCAGACCTGCCGGCGCATGGGCGCGGGCCTCGGTGATGGCGGCACGGCAGCGCGCGATCATGAAGTCGATGAACAGCCGGGTCTTGGGGTCCTTCAGGCGCCGGTGCGGATAAAGGCAGGACAATTGCACGGGCAGCGGGGGGGAGGCGGCGGCGACCGGCACCAAACGCCCGTCGCGCAGAAAGTCG
>JASBUM010000368.1 GCA_030147905.1 Acidimangrovimonas sp. | reverse complement strand
CCTTCGGGGATATAGACGAAGGAGCCGTCGGAGAAGACCGCGGAATTGAGCGTGGCGAAGAAATTGTCCGAGGCCGGCACGACCGAGCCGAGGTATTTGCGCACCAGTTCGGGATATTCGCGGATCGCCTCCGAGATCGGCATGAAGATCACACCGGCCTTCGCCAATTCGGCCTTGAAGGTGGTGCCCACCGAAACCGAATCGAACACCGCGTCGACGGCGACGCGGCGCCCCTCGGCGGGGGCGGCCTCGGCGCCCTCGACCCCGGCCAGGATCATCTGCTCCTTGAGCGGAATGCCAAGCTTTTCGTAGGTCGCCAGAAGCTTGGGGTCGACTTCGTCCAGACTCTTGGGCTTGGACTGCATGCTCTTCGGTTTAGCGTAATAATACTGATCCTGATAGTCGATATCGGGATAGTTGAGCATGGCCCAGCGCGGCTCTTCCATCTGCAGCCAGCGACGGAAGGCGGCCAGCCGCCATTCGGTCATCCATTCCGGCTCGCCGTTCTTTTCCGAGATCAGCCGCACGATATCCTCGTTCAGCCCCTTGGGGGCGAATTCGGTCTCGATCTCGGTTTCCCAGCCGTGCTTGTATTTGCCGGCCATCGCCTGCACGGCCTCGACCGTTTCGCGATCGACGCCTTCACGCACCTCGACTTCGGATTTATCAAGCGCCACCATCTGGTTACAACTTCCTTTTAAACCTCGGGCCTCGGCCCATCCATTCATGCAGCCCGGACCGTTCAGGCCGCCCGCGCGCGGAAGCGGCGGTATTGCGCGCCCCAGACATCGGCGAAGCGCAACAGCGCGTCGCGCTCCACCCCGGGGCCGATGGAGATGCGCACCGCGCAAGCGGCCTGCTCCGCATCGAAACCCATCGCGCGCAGGACCGAACTCGCACGCACCTTGCCCGACGAACAGGCCGAGCCCGCCGAGATCGCGAACCCCGCAAGATCCATCTGCATCACCTGGGTCTCGCCCCTCCAGCCCGGCGTCAGCAGACAGGTCGTGTTGGGAAGGCGGGGCCCCTCTTTTCCGATAATAATAGTCGACTTTGCATCCGCCGCCAATGCCGATTCTAGAATATTTCTAAACTCGGCGACTTTCTCCCAGACACCATCCGCCAGATCCCGCGCCGCGGCCTCGGCGGCAGCACCGAAACCGGCGATGCCGATCACGTTCTCGGTGCCGGCGCGGCGCCCCATCTCCTGACCGCCGCCGCGCAGGCGCGCCTCCAGATCCAGCCCGCGCCGCATCACCAGCGCCCCCACCCCCTTGGGCCCCCCCAGCTTGTGCGCCGAGATCAACGCCGTCTCGGCTCCCAGCCAGTTGAAGGCCACGGGGATCTTGCCGAAGGCCTGCGTCAGATCGCTCAACCACAACCCGCGCGGCAGATCCTGGACGATCCCGGTCTCGGAATTGGCCAGTTGCAACGCGCCGCGCCCGGGTTCGGCGACCGTCACCTGCCCCGCCCCGTCCACTGCCAGATCCTGCCCGCACCAGGCCGAGACGGCATCATGCTCGACCGCGGCGCAGGATGTCGCGCGCCCCTCCAGCGCCAGCGCGGCCGCCTCCGTCGCCCCCGAGGTGAAGACCAGATCCGCGCCATCCGCACCCAGCGCAGCCGCGACCTGCGCGCGCGCCTTTTCCACGATCGCGCGCGCGGCTCGCCCCTCGGCATGGACCGAGGACGGATTGCCCAGGAGATCCATCGCCGCGATCATCGCCGCCCGCGCCTCTGCCCGCAATGGTGCGGTCGCGTTCCAGTCGAGATAGACCCGCTCAGCCATTCGTCACGCTCCCGGCCGCCCTGCCGGGCACCGGACCGCCTCTTCTTTCGGGACCCAATACCGTCGGGGGGCGGCGCCGGACACGGCGCCCGGGGGGCAGACAGCCCCCCGCCGCGCCCGCCCGGCGCGGCCTTCCGGCACCACCCGTTCCGCCCGCCATTGCCCGATCGAAGCCGCCATCCCGCTCATTCCTCGTCGACCACGGCAAACAGCGTCGGTACCGCCGGACAGGGCCGCAACTCGTTGCCGATCACATCCGACAGCCGCGTCTGGTGCAGGAACACGTAGACATGGGCCGACAATCCTTCCCACAGCCGATTGGTCAGGCTCTGCGCGCGCGATCCCGACAGCCCGCCCGAGGCACCGGCGCCGGTGTGCATGGCGCTCACCGTCTCGTCGACCGCCTCCATGATCTCGCTCACCCGGATCGCATCGGCCGAGCGCGCCAGTCGGTAGCCGCCCCCCGGCCCGCGCACCGATTCCACCAGCCTCGCCCGGCGAAGCTTGACGAAGAGCTGCTCCAGATAGGGCAGCGAAATGTCCTGCCGGCGCGAGATCTCCGCCAGCGACACCAGTCCCCGGTCCTGCGCCAGCGCAAGATCGGCCAGCGCGACCATTGCATAACGGCCCTTGGTGGAAAGTTTCATGCCAAACCCAGCCAAACAGATTGACGCGCGGCGGATGGGCCCTTAACTCCATTCCAACCGGACCGGTAGAGACCGGTATTTAGAACGTTTCTAGGATCTCCGAGCAAATCCGTCAAGAATGATGGCGCCCGGATCCGCAAGAGAACAGGCGAGACGATGCCGGAAGTGATATTCCCCGGACCGGAGGGCCGCCTCGAAGGCCGCTACCACCCCCAGAAGACCAAGGACGCCCCGATCGCGATCGTGCTGCATCCGCATCCGCAATTCGGCGGCACGATGAACAACAAGGTGGTCTACAACCTGCATTACGCCTTCTACGAGATGGGCTTTACCGTGCTGCGGTTCAACTTCCGCGGGGTCGGACGCAGCCAGGGCGAATACGACCAGGGGATCGGCGAACTGTCCGATGCGGCCTCGGCGCTCGACTACCTGCAATCGATGAACCAGAACGCCAAGCACTGCTGGGTCGCGGGCTTTTCCTTCGGCGCCTGGATCGGGATGCAGCTGCTGATGCGCCGGCCCGAGATCACCGGCTTCATCTCGGTCGCGCCGCCCGCCAACATGTATGATTTTTCCTTCCTCGCGCCCTGCCCGGCCTCGGGGCTGATCATCAACGGCACCGCCGACCGCGTGGCGCCGCCCAAGGACACCACGGCGCTGGTCTCGAAGCTGCATGAACAGCGCGGCATCACCATCACCCACGAACAGATCGAGGGGGCCGGCCATTTCTTCGAAGAGCCGCATATGGACACGATGATCGGCTCGGTCACCCGCTACGTCAAACGCAGGCTCGGCGAGGCCACGCGATAGGATAGGCAGCCAACGGAAGCAGGACGATGAGCGCGATCGAGGATCTGGCCGATGCCTTGGCCCGCGACACGATCGCCGCCGGCGACGAGATCGGCGACGACAGGTTGCACGAGGATATCGCGCGCGCGGTCTCCGTCCTGTCGCCCACGATGCAGGAAGCCTTCATGACGGCGATCCGCATCCGGCTGGCCGAACGGCGCGGCCTGAGCCTGCTCGAAAACCGTATCGCCGCCTTCCGCCGTGACGCACCTGCGCCGGATCGCGCCGCCGGGTCGCGTGATCCGGCCGCCCCGCAGCCCGACACTCAGCAGCCTGACGCCCCGCACACAGACACTCCGCAGCCCGACCCGTCGGCATCCGCGGCCTCGCAGGATGCCCCCCCGACGGCCGGCGCCGGTTCCCATTCGCCACCGGATTCGACCGCCACCGCGGAAACCCATGACACCGCGAGAGCGCCCGCCGCCACCGCCGAGCCGGGCCGTCCCCGCCGGGCCTTCCGCCTGCGCCGGGGCGAGGGCGACACCCCCCGCCCCACAATGCAGCCCGCGCCGGACCATCCCGCGGGCGGTTGACCCCGCCCCCCCCGGGCAGGTCCGGCGCCCCCCCCCGGCGTGCGCTGACCGCCCGTCGCTGATCACACCATCGTCCCGTCGACCGAGGATCTGCCATGCCCGAGACCGTACCCCCCGCCGCCGCGCACCCGCCCGCCGCCGCGACGGGAAAGCCGGGCCGGGAAGGATCCAAAGGCGAGCGGGCCGAAGTGCCGGCGTCGGGGTGCCCCGAAGACGACGAAGGCCGGCTCGCGGCGCAGCTTGCCTTTCTGACCGAGGCCGATCGGCTCAAATCCGTCCTGCGCGCCACGACGCTGGCCGATGGCTCACGGCGCGAGAATTCGGGGGAGCATTCATGGCATCTGGCGCTCTATGCCATGGTGCTGGGCGAGCTGGCACCGGAAGGCGTCTCGACCGACCGGGTGATGCGCATGCTGGTCCTCCACGATCTGGTCGAGATCGATGCGGGCGATGTGCCGATCCATGGCGGGCTTGACCCGGCGGGACAGGCCGCGCGCGAGGCGGCGGCCGCGGCGCGCATCTTCGGGCTGCTGCCGGCCGATCAGGGCCGCGCCCTGCATGCGCTGTGGGAAGAATTCGAACGGGCACAGACGCCCGACGCCATCTTCGCCAAGGCGCTGGACCGCGCGCAGCCGGTGGTGCAGAATATGGCTTCGGGCGGCGGAAGCTGGCGCGACTACGCAGTCACGGCCGAGCAGCTCGAGGCGCGCGTGGGCCGCAAGGTCGCCCGCGGGGCGCCGGCGC
>JASBUM010000364.1 GCA_030147905.1 Acidimangrovimonas sp. | reverse complement strand
TAGGCCACCGCATACCAGCGCAGCGCAAAGCTGAAGCCGAAGAGATGCAGGGTGAAGATGTCCGGGGAAATGTTCGGAAAGGCGATATAGGCATTCATGGCGGGCGTCTCCTTCCGCGCTACCTGTCTATGCAGGACCCGCGAAGTCAACCTTGTGGATGCGGCGCGATGTCTCATATAAAACGAACGTGACAGACGGAGGCGCCCATGCAGACCCGCAACAAGATCTTCGACGACCTTTCGCAGCTGATGACCAATGCGATGGGCGTGGCCCAGGGCGCGAAGACCGAGGCCGAGACGGCGATGAAGAGCCTGATGGACCGGTGGCTCGCGGATCACAACTTCGTGACACGCGAGGAATTCGATGCCGTGCGCGCCATGGCGCAGAAGGCGCGCGAGGAGAACGAGGCGCTGTCCGCGCGAATCGCGGCGCTGGAAGAGGGTGCCGCGAAGGCCACCAAGGCCGCTGCGAGGCCGGCGAGAGCGAGCAGGGCAACCAAGGGCAAGGATTGATCCCCTGCGGCATTTGTGGGCCCGGGAGGGCCAGATCTTGGGGCCGGCGGAAAGGGATCTGATCCGCCCCGGCGCGAGGCGCGAGGGGGCGGCGCGTGATGACGGGCATGTGAAATCCCGCCGATCGGGTGACCGTGGACTTGCGCCGCGTTCGGTGCCTTCATATCCATGATGCCGAATATGTTGAATCCGGGACGTGATTGTCGGCCATGACCCATTTATCCAGTCACGCCCGGTCGTCGCTTTTGCGGCGCGCGCTGCGGGCGATCCGGTTGCGCTATGCCGAGTTGCGGCGGATGGCCCGCAATTTCGAGGCCGGCGTTCTGGTCCTCGCGACCTTGGTCGGCGCGGCGGTGGGGCTGGTGACCATCGGGCTGCGCGACCTCGTGGGTTTCCTGCACCGGTTCGATTTCGCGTTGGTCGCGGGCCATCTCAGCGCCCAGACCGAGGTGGACGTATGGCGCCTTGCGCTGGTTCCGGCGGTGGGCGGGCTGATCCTGGGACTGGTGATGCTGATCGTGGCAAGGATCCGCCCTACCGAGATCGTCGACCCGGTCGAGGCCAATGCCCTGTTCGGCGGCAAGCTGTCGCTGCGCGATTCGGCGCGGCTGACCGGCTATACGGTGATTTCGAACGCCTGCGGCGCCTCGGTGGGGATGGAGGCGGGCTATAGCCAGATCGGGGCGGGCATCTTCGCCTGGGTCGGGCGCTATTTCCACCTGCGCCGCGAGGATCAGCGGACCATGGTCACCGCCGGCGCGGCCGCTGCCATCGCCGCGGCCTTCAACGCGCCGCTCGCGGGCGCCTTCTACGGCTTCGAGCTGATCCATTCGAGCTATTCGACGCGGCTTCTCGCTCCGGTCACGGCCGCGGCGTTGTCGAGCATATTCGTGGTGCGGCTCGTCGCCTCCGGGCAGCCGCTCTTTGCCGTCGCCGGGGGGTATGACGCGTCGCATCTGCATTATGCGCTTTTCGTCATCCTCGGGATCCTCGCGGCCGGGCTCGGCGTATTGACGATGAAGGCGGCGACCTGGTTCGAGCGGGGCTTTCGCCGGGTGCCGGTGCCCGGATGGGCGCGGCCGGCGCTGGGCGGCATCGTGCTCAGCGCGCTTGCCCTCGGCTCGCCACAGGTGCTCGGCTCGGGCCATGGCGCCATCGAGTGGCACCTGAACACGCCCTGGACCGCGACCGCGCTGGGGCTGCTGCTGATCGGCAAGCTGGTGGCCTCGGCGGCGTCGCTGGGGGCCGGGTTCCGTGGTGGGCTGTTCAGTTCGTCACTGTTTCTGGGCAGTCTGCTTGGCGCCTTCTATGTCCAGATGCTGGGTTACGTCGATCCCGTGCTGGTCACCGATCGCACGGCCTTCATGCTGGTGGGCATGGGCGCGGTCGGCGCGGCCATCATCGGCGCGCCCTTCACCATGGTGTTTCTGGTGCTCGAGACCACCGGCGATTTCCTTCTCAGCACCGGGGTTCTGGTGGGGGTGGTGATCGCCTCGACGCTGGTGCGGCTGACCTTCGGCTATTCCTTCTCCACCTGGCGGTTCCATCTGCGCGGTCTTCCGATGCGCGGGGGACAGGATATCGGCTGGATCAGCGAGCTGACGGCGGCGCGCATGATGCGCGAGGATACCCGCCAGGTTCCGTTGGCCATGCCGCTGGACGAGTTGCGCTCGCTGGTGCCG
>JASBUM010000345.1 GCA_030147905.1 Acidimangrovimonas sp. | reverse complement strand
TCGTGGCCGGTTGGCCTTGCCGGCAGCTTCCATCCCGATCTCAGCGGGGCGCAGAACATCCGCTTCATCGCGCGGATACACGGTGTGCCGGCCGAGCCGCTGGTGCGATTCGTCGGGGATTTCGCCGAACTGGGCGGATATTTCCATATGCCGCTGCGCCGCTATTCCACCGGGATGCGGGCGCGGCTGGCCTTTGGCGCCTCGATGGGGATTCGCTTCGACACCTACCTGATCGACGAGGTCACGTCGGTCGGCGATGCGCTGTTCCGACGCAAGAGCGAGACGGTCCTGAACGCACGGCTGGCAGAAAGCGGGGCGATCGTCGTTTCGCATTCGACCGATCTGTTGCGCCGGATCTGTACCGCGGGGGCGGTGCTGGACGACGGGCGGCTGACCTATTTCCCGCGGCTCGAGACTGCGATCGCGCATTACGAGATGGTGCTTGCGCGCGCGGCACGGGCGGGTGCGCCGCCCGGTGCCGCGGTGTCCGGCTAGCCCAGAAGGTCGTAAAGCGCGGGATTGCCCGCAAATTGCAATTGCAGCGCGCTGTCCTCGGCGCCGTCGACTAGGGCCCAGATGATCTGGCCGGTCGGCTTGAAGATGACGAAGGCTTCCGCCACGCCCGCCTGTCCCGCATTGGCCGTTTCGGCGTAGTTGACCTGGAACTGGTCGGCAGTGGCATTCCCGCGCCCGAAAAGAAGAACGTCCCCCTCCGGGGCGTCATAATCCTGGATCCAGTCGGAACCGTGGTCGGCTACGCCGAGATGGAAGAATCGGTCACCGCCGGCGCCACCGTTGAGGCGGTCGTAACCGAAGCCGCCGTTAAGGAAATCCGTTCCCGGCCCGCCATAGATCAGGTCCGACAGCGCACCTCCGGAAACCGAGTCACCGCCGTCATTGCCCACCAGCGTGTCCGAGCCGAAGCCGCCCTCGATCTGGTCATGCCCGGCGCCGGCGGAGATCGAATCGTTGCCGTGGCCCCCGTCGATGGTGTCGTTGCCATCGCCGCCGTAGATCTGGTCGCGCAAATCGGCCACGCCGCTGCCGCCGGTGATACTGTCGTCGCCTGCACCGCCGATCAGGGTATCGAGCCCGTCGCCGCCGTGGATCGTATCCCGCCCCGCCCCGCCGTCGACGGTGTCGTTGCCGCCATGCGCGCGGATCAGGTCGTCACCCAAGCCTCCGATCATCCGGTCCGAGCCGGCGCTGCCGCCGGTGATGGTGTCGTTGCCGTCGCCGCCGTCGAGCCAGTCATGGTCGTCGCCTGCTTCCCCGCCGCCATCCAGAAGGTCGTGCCCGGCGCCTCCTTCGATGGTGTCGTTGCCGTCGCCGCCGTAAAGCGAATCGTCGCCGTCGAGGCCGTTGACATGATCGTTTCCTGCGCTGCCGCTAAGGTGATCGGCGCCGCCGTCTCCGGCGATCGTGTCATGCCCGGCGCCGCCGGTCATCTTCTGGCCGCGCGGCGTCGCGCTGTCGGTATTGGAGACATGGGCGTAATCGGGCGACGGGCCGACCTGGACATGACCGATATTGAGGATGTCGGCGGTGCTGAAGCTTGTCGCAGCGATCGGGCCGGGCGTCGCGGCATCGACCTCGACCCGGAAGTCGCCGAACCGAAGCGTCGCCCCCTCGGCGGTTTCGGTGATCTGAAGCTGATCCACCCCGTGCAGGAGCGCGAATCCCGACAGGTCGATGCGGTCGGTTCCCGGTTCGAAATCGGCGATCCGCCCAAGCTTGCCGTCCGCTGTGGCGCCGGCCGGATTGAAGATGAAGCTGTCGCGTCCCGCGCCCCCGGTCATCACCACCGCGCCATCTTCGGCGATCAGGATATCGTCACGCCCGGTTCCGGAGATTTGCGGCGCGCCCGCGTCGCCGCGCACCACTACGCCCTGGCGGCCGAGGTCGGCGCTCAGCGTGGTCAGGCCCGCTTCGCTGTCCGACGCGGCATAGACATACAACACGTCGCCCTCGGCATGGGCGGCGATGGCCGACACGTTCTGCAATGTCGTCCGGGCATCGTCGGCGAGGCTCGACAGGTGAAACAGCCGGCCGTTGGGCAGCAGGGTAAAGAGGCTGATGCCGTCGTCGGATCCGGCGGCGAGCACGTAATCACGTTCGCCAGCCGTGACCACCTCGATCCGGTTCACGTCGGCAAAGCGCGTCGTGCGGTCGTCGATCACCTGATCGACCGGCGTCATCCGGCCGTCGGCCGCGATCCGCAGCGTGGTCAGGCTGTCATTGCCGGCGGCGGCGACGATCGCATAGCTTTCGCCCCCCGCCGCGGCGGCGGCGATGGCGGTCGGGGTGTTGAGCGGCACCCCCGTCTCGGCGCCCTCGGTCTCGGCGTAGTCAAGCCGGCCATCGGCGCCGATGCGATAGCTCAGCAGGCGGTTGTCGCCGCTCATGCCGGCCAGAAGCTGCAGGTTGCCGCCCGAATTCACGACACCGAGTGCCGTGATCGTACCTTCGGCGGGGGCGCCGGTCCCCTCCGGGGCAGGCAGGGCATCGAGCGTGCCGCCGGGACCGACGAGATGGCCGCGCGGCATCGCAGCGCCGGCATCGGCAGCAAAGATCACGCTCTGTCCGCCGAGATCGACGGCGACGCTGCGGGCGCCGGCGGGCTGAAGGGCGATGGGCGCGCCCTCAAGGCGGGTGACCGCGCCCGAAAACCCGCCCGCGGCCGTCAGGCCATAGGCCGAATGCGCAGCATCGCCCAGCCCGGCGGTCAAAAGGACATCCGCCCCGTCCAGACGCACCGAAAGAAGCTCGACCGTCGACCCGGGCTGATGGGCGGCGGTATAGTCGCGGCTGCCGATCAGATCCGGGCCGCCGTCGGCGCCGATGGCATAGGCGGACAGCCCGCCGCCCCGCAGCGTTCCGACGTATAGCGTGGGCTGGGAGCCCGTCATGACAAGGTCGATATCCGAAATCGACGTCAGATAAGGTGAGCCATCGCCCGGAAGCGTGCCCACATGCTTCAAAAAGACCACCCCTGATCCCCCTTGGCGCATGCGCGTTGAGGGGGACAGCCTCGCCCAGGCGCGCTAAGGAAGGTTCACCCGATTGTGGCGCCGGGAAGGCATTTCGGGACAATTCGCGCGAAGGGCGGCAGGGCCATTCGCAGTGTGGCCATCTTGCGCGGCGGCACCGCACCCACCGGTCAGTCGCGGCGCAGAAGGCTCCCGGTCAAGCTGTCCGCAGCGATTTCGCGATCGCCCAGGGCGCACAGGCTCGCGGCGTCTTCGCGCTGAACCCCGTGGCTGCGCAGATAGGCGGCAGTGAGCCGCTTGAGCCGCGCCTTTTCGTTCTTGTCCTTGAGGAAGGCGGTGATCTCGGCGCGGCTATGCCCCTCTCGAAGGGCGTAGGAATAGAG
>JASBUM010000331.1 GCA_030147905.1 Acidimangrovimonas sp. | reverse complement strand
CGGCACCCTCGGCTGGCCGGATCAGACGCCGGATCTGGCGCGTTATTTCCCGACCTCGGTCCTTGTCACCGGCTTCGACATCATCTTCTTCTGGGTCGCCCGGATGATGATGATGCAGCTGCAGCTGGTCGAGAAGGTGCCCTTCCACACCGTCTATGTCCATGCCCTTGTCCGCGACGAGAAGGGCAAGAAGATGTCCAAGTCGCTGGGCAATGTCATCGACCCGCTGGAGCTGATCGACGAATACGGCGCCGATGCTGTGCGTTTCACCCTTGCCGCCATGGCCGCGATGGGACGCGATCTGAAACTGTCGACCGCGCGGGTCGCGGGCTATCGCAATTTCGGCACCAAATTGTGGAACGCCACCCGCTTCGCCGAGATGAACGGGGTGTTCGCCGATGACGCCGCGCGGCGCGACACGCCACCGGAGGCCACGGCACAGGTCAACCGCTGGATCCTGGGCGAGACGGCGCGGGTGCGCATCGGCGTCGACGAGGCACTGGCCCAATTCCGTTTCAACGACGCGGCGAACCTGCTTTACGCTTTCGTCTGGGGCAAGGTCTGCGACTGGTATGTCGAATTCGCCAAGCCCCTGTTCGACGATGCCGACACTGCGGACGAGACCCGGGCCACCATGGCCTGGGTGCTGGAACAAAGCCTGATCCTTCTTCACCCCTTCATGCCCTTCGTCACCGAGGCACTCTGGGCCGTGACCGGCCGGCGCGACGGCGCGATGCTGATCCACGCCGACTGGCCCGACCATGATGCCGCGCTGATCGATGCCGAGGCCGATGCCGAGATGAACTGGGTCATCGCCCTGATCGAGGACATCCGCTCGGCGCGAGCGCAGATGCATGTGCCCGCAGGGCTGCGGCTGACCATGCTGCGCATCAACGCCGATCCGGCAGCGGCCGCGGCGCTCGAACGCAATCGCGCCCTGGTCGAGCGCCTGGCGCGGATCGAGCGGATCGAGCAAGCCCGGGCCGTGCCGCGTGGTGCGATCACCGTCGCCGCCGAGGGGGCGACCTTCGCGCTGCCGCTCGAGGGGGTGATCGACATCGCCGCCGAGCGGGAGCGCCTGGCCAAGACGCTCGACAAGCTCGGCAAGGATCAGGCCGGGCTGCGCGGACGCCTGGGCAATCCGCGCTTCGTCGCCTCGGCGCCCGAGGAGGTGGTCGAGGAAACACGCGAGCGCCTCGCTCAGAGCGAGGAAGAGGCGGCCAAGCTGAAATCGGCGCTGGCGCGGCTGAGCGCGGCGGGCTGACGCCCCCGCCGCGAAGTCCCCCGCACGGTGCCGGTACTGGGCCGTGCGAGAATCGCGCGCCCCGGCCGGCGGCCGGCGCCCCGCCCCGGGCGGCTAGGCCGTGCCCGGCGGGCCACCGGCAGCACATAAGTTGCGCCTCCGCCTCTGGAATTCCCGCCCCCGGAACTTACCTCTTGATCCGCGAACAGACCGGCCCAACGGGCCGCCCAGGATCACAGAGGGAAACGCCGATGTCCACCAATCTCAAGGCCATGATGGCCGATGCCAATTCCGCCGTGCCGCGTATCGATGCGGACAAGGCGCGCGCGCTGATCGACGACGGCGCACTGATCGTCGATGTCCGCGACGGGGCCGAGGTCGAGAAGACCGGAAAGGTCGCCGGGGCGGTCCATGTCTCGCGCGGGATGCTCGAGTTTCGCGCCGATCCCGAAAGCGCCATGCACGCCCCCGCCTTCGACCCCGAACGCCCGGTGATCGTCTATTGCGCCTCCGGCGGGCGCGCGGCGCTGGCGGGCAAGACG
>JASBUM010000310.1 GCA_030147905.1 Acidimangrovimonas sp. | reverse complement strand
CCCATCTGCGGATCGCGCCGCCCGTCGGGGCGCAGGAAGACGGTCGCGAAGTTGAGCCCCACCATGCCGCCCGTTTCCCGGATCATCGCCAGCTGCCGATCGGTCAGATTGCGGCTCGACGGCGTGACGGCATGGGCGTTGGAATGGGTGGCGATCAGCGGCGCGTCGGTGATGCGGGCGACATCGTCGAAGCCCTTCTCGTTGAGATGGCTGAGGTCGACAATGATGCGCAACTCGTTGCAGGCCCGCACCAGCGCGCGGCCCGCGTCCGTCAGCCCCGGACCGGTATCGGGCCCCGAGGGAAAACGGAACGGCACCCCGTGGCCGAAGACCGTCGGCCGGCTCCAGACCGGCCCGAGCGAACGCAGCCCCATCGCGTGAAAGGCATGAAGCGCATCCAGATCGGGGCCGATCGCCTCGGCGCCTTCCATGTGCATCAAGGCCGCGATGATGCCCCGGTCAAGGCAGTCGCGCAGTTCGGCGGCGCTGCGGCAGATACGGAAATCGGCGGGTGCGGCGCGCTCCATCCACAACAGATGTCCGGCCATCGCGAAGGCCACCGGCAGCGCGGCCGATTGCGCGACCGGCGCCGGCAGCGCCATGTCATAGGGCGGATTGTCCATCAGCGCATCGACCCGACCCACATCGGCGACGCCCGCATCGGCCACACGTATATCCGACGCCGCCCGCGACGGCACGTAGATGGCGAAGAACCCCCCGGCGAATCCGCCCGCCCGCATCCGCGGCAGATCGAGATGCCCCTGCCCCGGCACCCCCTTCAGCCAGGTCTCGGCGCGTCTTCCGGGCGCCCCGAGCAGCCGCAGCAGGAAATCGTTGTGCCCGTCGAATACCGCGATGCGCGTCTGCATCCTCCGCCCCTCCCGCGCGGGCCATGCCCGCCCCAGCGCTAGCATGCGCCCCCCCGCCTGACCAGCCCCGCGCACACGGGCGTGATGACATGATCCAGATCAAATCGGCCAGCGGCCAAATTGCATATTGCGGGATTGGAATTTCGACGCGTCGGCGGGCATCGCGTCGGGGAAGGTCCATAGGAGGGACAGCCATGCGAATCACGATGCGAACCGATCTTGCCATCCGCATCCTTATGGCCTGCGCGGTGAATGCCGAGGCCGTGTTGCGCCGGCAGGACATCGCGCGGCGCTGCCACGCGTCGGAACATCACATGGCGCTGATCATCAATCGCCTTGCCCGGCTGGGCTATGTCGAGACCCTGCGCGGGCGCCACGGCGGGGTCCGGCTGGGCCAGTCGCCCGCCACCATCACCATCGGCGGGGTCTTCCGGGCGCTCGAGGCGGATTTTCCGATCGCGGAATGTTTCACCGGCCAGCGCAGCCATTGCCCCCTTGCCGATCACTGCAAGCTGCGCGATGCGCTACGCGCCGCGCAGGAAGCTTTCATCGCGGTGCTCGATTCATGGACGCTCGAAGATCTGGTCGGCGATAACGCAGGTTTGAGCACGATTCTCGCGATCTCAGGACAAGGTGAACGGATCCACTGTGGCGCGCATTGACTTGCGCCCCCATCTGCCTCACTGACGCCGCAATTCTGCGACAGAGTCGTACGGCGACAGGCAGGAACTCGGCGAAGACCGAAACGTGGAGCAGCAGATGGCCCATTCTCCCCAATCCGCCCGCGAGCAGGGCGAAGCCGCCGAGGAGCGCGGCGAACCGTCACAACGGCGCAGCAGCGTCGAGGAAGCCCCGGCAACCGACAGCGCCCGCCCGGCGCGCAAGCCGCGCCAGATCATCACCGACTGGGCCTCCATCTGAGCCCACTCCGTGCATCGGGTCCGCACATCGGACGCGATCGCGGCGAAGGCTCGAATGGCGGCGCGCTTAGCCGGACCGGCGGGATCTGCGGCTGCGAGGGCGTGCTGACGGCTTCAACGACCGCCCCGCCCGGGCCCGCACCGAAGCGACGGCCCGTGCAAGGCAACAGCCGGATCCAAAAGCGATGACCGAGAAGCGATGACCGAACCGGTGACCGTGATCCGCAACCTTGGCCCCGCCACGGCGGCCGCCCTTGCCCGCGTCGGCGTCACCTCGGCAGAGGCGCTGCGCGCGATGGGTGCCGACGCGGCCTATCTCGCGCTGTTGCGCGGTGGAACACGGCCGCATTTCATCGGTTATTACGTGCTGGTCATGGGGCTTCAGGGCCGCCCCTGGAACGATTGCCGCGGCGCCGAGAAGACCGCGCTGCGCAAACGCTTCGACGCGATCAAGGCGCAGGCGGCCGCGGTCTGCGACGACGACACCCCCCGAAGCGGAGCGACCGCGCACAAGCCCCCGCCAGAGCTGGAACGCGCGCTCGATTTCTTCGGGATTCGGGATGGCGCGGCGAACAGGCGGGAATAGGTACGCCTCCGCCCCCGGCCCGGGCCGCGGGGATGCTGGGCTCGACCCGATCTCCAGACTCGCGGGGTATCAGGGCAGGCCAGACAACCGGCCCCACGGGTGTGGCCGCGAGCAGATGAATACGGACAGTTGGTCGAAGACAGGCGGGGGCGCCATGCGTGATGCGCCCGCCGCCCGGGATATGGCTCTTCGGAACCCGGTGTGCGCCTGCGCTCAGCCCACCAGTTCGAGACCGGAGAAGAAATAGGCGATCTCCACCGCCGCCGTCTCGGCCGCGTCCGATCCATGGACCGAATTTTCGCCGACCGAGCGCGCGAATTCGGCACGGATCGTGCCCGGTGCCGCATCGGCGGGATTGGTCGCACCCATCACTTCACGGTTCTTGGCGACCGCGCCCTCACCCTCGAGCACCTGAACCACGACCGGGGCCGAAGCCATGAATTCGCACAATTCGCCATAGAAGGGGCGTTCCTTGTGGACGGCATAGAAGGTGCCGGCCTGCTCCGGCGTGAGCTGGATCCGCTTCTGCGCGACGAT
>JASBUM010000309.1 GCA_030147905.1 Acidimangrovimonas sp. | reverse complement strand
AAGAAGGACAAGTATAATTCCGATTACTGGGCGCTTCAGGACCGCAATGAAGATTTCGACGATGCGGTCTTGCGTCACGCCGAGGCCCGCCAGCGTATCTTCGAGGGCTTGCTCGCCGATCCCGAATTGGCCCGGCTCCATAACGCGGCGCTGGAACGGGCCGAGGCGCGGCTCGCAGCATTCAAATCGGGGCCGGATTATGCGCCTTTCGTCGCGGGGCTTCGCGCCGCCTCGGACGTCCCGATCGGGGCGGTGGTGGCCAAGCCGCCCAAGGCCCGCGACCGCAAGAAGATCGCGGCGCTGATGGCCGATGTCGGGCTGGTCCCCGATTCCACGGCCGATGCGGCGCCCGAAGGTGCCGCCGGTTCGGCCGAGGCGCGGGACGCGGGCGCGGGCGCGGCCATGCCGATAATTCTTTATCGCGCGGCGGCGCCGGAAGCCGCGGATCCGGGCGCCGATGCGGCACCGGTGGCCTGGCACGCCAATCACGGGATCGAATTGCCTGCCGATCCACGGTTTTTCACCATGGCCGGGCTTGCCGCGATCGAGGCGGGGAAATTTCAGCGCAATCTCGCCCGCCAATTGCCGCGCTATCTGGCCAAGGGCGCGAAACTGGCCGAGATAGGCGCGGCTTGCGGCTTTCTGTCGGCCTATCTGGCGCGCATTCGCCCCGATTTGACGCTGGTCGCGCTAGAATCCGATCCGGCCCTGGCGCGGTTGATGGCCGCAATCCACGATCGCGCCGGCAGCTCGGTGACTTTGTGCCCGAATGGCGATCCGGGCGCGACGGATTGGCTGACGCGCTGGCTGGTCGACGGGCGGTTCGACGCGCTGATCCTGGGCGCCCCGGATATCGCCGTGGCGGGGCTGGCGCAGGCGGTGAACGCCGGCGCGCCAAAGCCGCGGCTGGTGGTGATCGCCGGCCGCGCGCTGGGCTCCGCGGCGACCGAAGACGCCGCGGCGCTGTGTTCAACCTGGGGACTGACGCGCCGGCTGCCGTTCGACCCGAACAGCGCGCTCGGCTTCGCGCCCCCGCGCCGGGGCGGGGACGACGCGTCCTGACCTGCCTCGATCAGTAGCGGTAATGTTCGGGCTTGAACGGGCCCTCGGGCGCGACGCCGATATATTCGGCCTGATCCGTGCGCAATTGGGTCAGCTTCACGCCGATCCGCCCCAAATGCAGCCGCGCCACCTTTTCATCGAGATGTTTCGGCAGGATATAGACGCCGGGCTTATATTCGCCGCCCTTGGTCCACAATTCGATCTGCGCCAGCACCTGATTGGTGAAGCTTGCCGACATCACGAAGGACGGATGGCCGGTGGCATTGCCTAGGTTGAGCAAACGGCCCTCGGACAGAAGGATGATGCGATTGCCCGAGGGCATTTCGATCATATCCACCTGGTCCTTGATATTGGTCCATTTGTGGTTCTTGAGCGCCGCGACCTGAATTTCATTGTCGAAATGGCCGATGTTGCCGACGATGGCCATGTCCTTCATCTCGCGCATATGCTCGATGCGGATCACGTCCTTGTTGCCGGTGGTGGTGATGAAGATATCGGCGCGGGCGACCTCATCCTCGAGCAGCACGACCTCATA
>JASBUM010000302.1 GCA_030147905.1 Acidimangrovimonas sp. | reverse complement strand
CGCATGCTGCTGGCCGACATGGATTCCACCATGATCGAGCAGGAATGCATCGACGAGCTGGCCGCCGAGGCCGGCGTGGGCGCCCGCGTGGCCGAGATCACCGCCCGCGCGATGAATGGCGAGCTGGATTTCGAGGGCGCGCTTCGGGCGCGCGTGGCCCTGCTGGAAGGGCTGGACGCGGCGGTGGTTCTCAAGGTTCTGGCCGAACGCATCACCTTCGCCCCGGGGGGCCGCAAGCTGGTGGCGACGATGAAGGCGAACGGCGGCTATGCGGCGCTCGTCTCCGGAGGCTTCACCGCCTTTTCGGAGCCCGTCGCGGCCTATCTCGGCTTCGACGAGAACCAGGCCACCCGCCTGCTGGTCGAGAACGGCCGGCTGACCGGGCGGGTGGCGGAGCCGATCCTCGGGCGCGATGCCAAGGTTGCGGCGCTGGTCGCGCTGACCGAGCGGCTGGGGATCGCCGAGGACACCGTGCTGGCGGTGGGCGACGGGGCCAACGACCTCGGGATGCTGGCACGCGCCGGCGCGGGCGTCGCGCTGCATGCCAAGCCTGCCGTGGCGGCGCGTTGCGCCCTGCGGGTGAACCACGGCGACCTGACCGCGCTTCTGTATCTTCAGGGCTACCGGCAGGAGGAATTCATCGCCGTTCCCTGACGGGGCCGTCCAGAACCTGCCCCACCGCGCCTGCCCCACCGCGATGCGGGGGCCGACCCGAGCAGGGCGAAGCTCCGCGACCTTCCACCAAACGCGGCACCTGTGTCCGCGCCGTCTTCGCCGGACCGATGCGCCGCCTGTACGGGAGCCAGGCGCGACCCGACCCCGCCGGGAATCCGGTCCCGCGACGGCTAGGGAAAGCCAGGGGCGGCACGCAGCACGCCGGTTTCCATGCCGCGCCAGTTGCGCTGCACCGCATCGAGCCGGCCTTGCGCCGCCGGATGGGCAGCGTCCAAAACGCCCGCGCGCACCAGAAGCGCGACGATCGCCGCCTCGGCGGCCCGGGTGGCGCCGTCGGTGATCTTCAGCGCGATCCCTAGCTTACGTTCCGGCACGATCGCGATGAAGACACCCTCGGCGCCGGTCTTGACCGCCACCCGTCCCGCCATGGCGCGCATCAGCTCGGTGCAGGCCCGCCCCTCGCCCGCGACCAGTTCGGGATGGGCCATCATCGCCTGCACGAGCCGCGCGGCGGCGTCCTGGCGCGCGCCGCCGCCTTCGCGAGCTGCCGCAAAGAAGGCCATCGCCCGCGCCAGCCCGGCCAGCGGGGTGGCGAAATTGGGCGCCGCGCAACCGTCGATCCCGTAGCCCTGCGCGGGGCTTTCGGTAACCTCCTCGAAGGCGGACTTCACCGCCTGCTGCACGGGATGCTCGGGCGCGACATATTCCGCATCCCCGCCCAGCGTCCGGTTGAGGGTGAGAAACCCGGCATGCTTTCCGGAGCAGTTGTTATGCGTCTGGTCGGCCGCCCCATCGGCACAGGTCAGCTCCCGCGCCGCGGTCCGGTCGCGCGGGAACTGCACCCCGCAGCGCAGATCGGATTCCGACAGCCCCAGATCCGCGAGCCAGCGGC
>JASBUM010000286.1 GCA_030147905.1 Acidimangrovimonas sp. | reverse complement strand
GCGCCGGTACTGGCGCATGTTCCGGCCGATTCCCCGCGAAAGGTCGAGGGGCTCTATGCGCAATTCGTCGCGCTTCAGGCGACCGCCGCGGCGCAACACCGCCTTCCGGTGCTGGCCGATGCCGGATCGGGGCCGGTGCTGCGCGGATTGTGGGACCTGCGGCTGCTCGGGCAACGCCCTTATGATGCGCACGATCTGTCCCGGCTGACGTCGATCGCCCAGGTCGCCACCCGGATGCTCGCGGTCTATGGCGTGGGCGGCAGGGGCGGACCTGCCGGTGATGCCGACTATCAGGACGAGATCGCCCGTGCGGAGACCTTCGCGATCTATACGGCCAGCGATCTTTACGATGCCTATGCCGCCGTCGCGGTCCCCGCGCTGCACCGTCCCGGCATGTCCGCGCGTGTCCACGACTCGATCACCAAGGTCGCGGCCGGATCGACATCGACGTTCCAGGGTGTGGCAAGTACGCTTGACGGTGCGCTGGGTCCGGAGAACACGCATATGGTCGCAGACGCGATCGCGGCCAATGTCGGTCGCGTGGTCGCGCATCTGAGTTCCGGCCAGCGCAACACCATCATCGCGGCACTGGCCAGCGGTCTGGGCAACGCGGACGCCCATACCCGGGACGCCATCAATACCGCGCTTGCGGCGCTCGGCTCGCAGGAATGCGACGCGCTTTGCGCAGCGCTCGGGCCGGCCGGGCAGGGGCAAGGTGGTGGCGGCATCGCGGCCACATCCGCGCCCTCCGCCTCCGTGCCCTCCACCTCCGTGTCCTCAGCCACCGTGTCCTCCGCCACCGTACCCTCCGCCTCCGCCCCGTCCGCCGCGACCTCCGGCACCGCGGCCGGCGCCGCGCTGTCCCCGGATGCCGCGCATGTCGTCGTCGGCGCGATCACGATGCAGGGCTCGAATGTCTCGAGGGACGTTCTCCGCGCTGTCTTTAGCGGAGACGTCGCATCCCATGCCGCCGCGATTGCGCATCTGAACGCCACGTCGATCGTCGTCGCGAAACTATCGGTCACATCCCCGGCCGCAGGTGGCAAATCGGCGCCCGGGCTCGTCTATTCCGATATCGAGTTGCGGGATGTCGTCGACGGTGTCGCCCGAAGCGCACGCATCGGCGGGATAGAACTTGCGGGCACGCCGGCCAATTTGCATCTGGGGCCGGTCTCGGTGCAGCAACTGGACCTTGGGGCGCTGCTCGCATTCTACGGGCCCGCCGCCGCTGGCCCGGCGGGCACCCCGCGTCCGCTCTACAGCCACTTCACCATGGCGGGCGGCACGCTTTCGGTCGATGGCGGAAATTGCGTTCTCGGACCGATTACCGCCGAGGGTGTCTCGGCCCGCGCGCCGGGGGGCGACTGGGCCGCGAACTGGGCCCGCCTTTCGCGGGCGGGCCGCTCGGCCGCCGATGGTCAGGCCGCGATGCCGGCGATGGCGCGGATGGCAGGCGATCTCTTCGATTCCGTCCGCGTATCGCCGGTGACGGTGGTCGGGTTCTCATGTTCGATACTGCCCGGGGACGGTTCCTCGGTCGCGCTGGCGATCGGCCGGATGCAGATCGGGGCATGGACCGGCAAGCGCTATCCGCAGGTCGAGGTCGACAACGTGAATCTCGCCGCGAGCCAGGGGAACATGGCGATCGACAAGCTGGTGCTCAAACCGATCGACCTTTCACGCATGCTGGCTGCGATCGAGCATGCGCCCGCCGGGGCGGATCCTCAATGGCTGAGCGGTCACCTGCGTTCCATCCTGCCGGATTTCGGCGGACTGCAGCTTGCCGGCCTGCGCATGGACATCCCCGACACCGGCAACGGCGGACAGCGCCTGCGCATGTCGCTGGCCGGGTTCGACCTGAGCCTGTTGAACTATCGCAACGGCATGCCCACGCAGATCAGTTCGGCGACGCGTCACCTGGTTCTGGGCATTCCGCCCGGTTCCACCGATCCGGGGATGCGGAATCTTCTGGATGCGGGGATCCATCAACTCGACCTCAGCTATGACCTGTCGGCGGCATGGGATGAGAGGACCGCCGCCGTGACGGTCAAGGACCTGGCGGTGGAGGCGCGCGGTCTCGGTTCGGTCGATGCCTCGGCGGTTCTCGGGAATGCCTCGCCCGATCTGTTCAGCAGCGACGCCACGGCCGAACTCAAGGCCGCGATGGCACTGACGTTCAAGCGGCTGGCGGTGAAGGTGGTCGATGCCGGGCTGGGTCCTGTGATCATGGCCCGCGTCGCCAAGGAGCAGAAGACGAGCGTGGATGCGGTCAGGGCACGGGTGTCGGGCATCGCGCAGGCGGCGGTTCTGGCCACGCTTGGCGGCTCGCCCGAGGCGGCAAGCCTGGCCAGCGCGATCGGCCGGTTCCTCAACGGTGGCGCGACTCTGAGCGCCACGCTGAGTGCGAGGCGATCCGAAGGCGTGGGTTTCGCGACGCTGGCGGCGCTGCGCGGTGATCCGTCGCG
>JASBUM010000282.1 GCA_030147905.1 Acidimangrovimonas sp. | reverse complement strand
AAGCGACATCGGCACCGAAGGCTGGCCCACGCGGCCGCGCACCGGCGTGCCGCGCGCCAGCAGCCCGTCGGACTCGAGCCCGCGCATGATGACCGAGACCGTCTGCGCCGAAAGCCCGGTGATCCGCGCGATGTCGGATTTCGCCAGCGGACCCTCGTGCCGCAACAGCGACAGCACCAGCCGCTCGTTATAGGCGCGCATGCCGCTCTGGTTGGAGCCGCGCAGCCCGGCGGTGCCGTCGGATGGCGGGACGGGCGGCGTCTCCCCGGGGCCCGCGATATTCGCGCCGGAGTCAGCCCGCATGGTGGACGTGTCCTGCGCAGGCCGCGTTCGTGTCCCGCCACGGCGACGCCCGGCGTGCGCCGAAGTGGAGGGCCATCCCTCGATCGATTCGAATTCCGCCGTCGGATGCCATCTTGCCTGCCGGTCCCTTCCGCCCCGTCTAGCCCCCTTGGGGCCGCCCTTCGCGGGTCTTTTCGCGTTCCGTCTGCCGTGCCCGGTGCCGATGTGCCGGCCGCCCGCGCCGAATTGAACCCCGGTTCCGGCGCGGCGTCGCGCCATGCCGGCAGCTTTACACATGCCGCTGCCATCTTTCCGGCCAGCCACGCATCCGCTGCATCGGCGCCTTGTGACACTGCGCGGCGCCGCGCGGGCTGTCAATAATAAATCAGAGTGAATTATTTATCTTGACGACCCGCCGGCCTTGGGCTTTTCTGGCCTCCGCCGCGGCGCGCAGATAGCGGGCGGGCGGCAGGGGGATGCTGGACAATCCGATAAACCGAGGGAGGAATACCGTGAAGAAGATCACCATCACCATGTTGACGGGCGTCGCCGCCGGCGCGCTCATGACGGCTGCGCCGGCCTTTGCTGCGCCGGTCAGCGCCTGTCTGATCACCAAGACCGATTCGAACCCCTATTTCGTCAAGATGCGCGAAGGCGCGCTGGCCGAGGCCAAGAAGCTGGGGATCACGCTCAAGACCTATGCCGGCAAATACGACGGCGACAACCAGAGCCAGGTCGCCGCGATCGAGGCCTGCGTGGCCGACCACGCCAAGGGCATCCTGATCACGCCCTCGGATACCAAGGCGATCGTTCCGGCGGTCGAGAAGGCGCGCAAGGCCGGCCTTCTGGTCGTGGCGCTGGATACCGAGCTGAACCCCGTCAGCGCGGCGGACATGACCTATGCCACCGACAACTTCAAGGCGGGCGAGCTGATCGGGGAATGGGCGAAGGCCAAGCTTGGCGCCAAGGCCAAGGACGCCAAGATCGCCTTCCTCGATCTCGCGGTGTCGCAGCCGACCGTCGGCGTGCAGCGTGACCAGGGCTTCATGAAGGGCTTCGGCATCGACATCAAGGACCCCAACAAATGGGGCGATGAGAGCGATCCGCGCATTGTCGGCCACGAAGTCACCGGTGGCAGCGAGGAGGGCGGCCAGAAGGCGATGGAGACGCTCCTGGCCAGAAATCCCAACATCAACCTGGTCTACACCATCAACGAACCATCCGCTGCCGGCGCCTATCAGGCGCTGAAATCGGTGGGCAAGACCAAGGGCGTGACGATCGTGTCGATCGACGGCGGTTGCCCCGGCGTGCGCAACGTCGGGCGTGGCATCATCGGTGCCACAGCGCAGCAATATCCGCTGAAGATGGCGGTCATGGGCGTCGATGCGGTAGCGAAATGGGCGAAGGACGGCGTGAAGCCCAAGCCCACGCCGGGGCGCGACTTCTACAACACCGGCGCCCAGCTCGTTACGGGCCATCCGGTCAAGGGGGTGAAGTCGATCTCCGTCAAGAAGGGGCTCGAGCTCTGCTGGGGTTGATCGGCGACGCCTGAGCGCTCCATTCTGGAGAGAATGATGCAGGGCGCGCGCGGACGCGCAGGTGCGCAGGCGTGCGCGCCATGGTCGATCCGCGCCCCCGGCATCATCGCCGCCCGCGCCGCGTCGAGTAGGCGGCGGGGGCGGCAAGCGATGCAAGGAGGACAATGATGTCAACCGGGTCGACGGATCTGCGCGAGACGTCCGAGACGCGCAAGCCCCAGGGCTTCGAGGCGGCGATCAACGCCGACGGCGGTGCGGTCGCCGAATTCGGGCACGATCGGACGGGCGTGCAGCGGATCCAGCATGTATTGCACCTGACGCCGTCGCTGGTGCCGCTGATCGTGCTGCTGGCCTCGGTCGTGGGATTCGGGCTGGTGCTTGGGGGGCGCTTCTTCTCGGCCTATGCGCTGACACTGATCCTGCAGCAGGTCGCGATCACCGGGATCGTGGGCGCCGCGCAGGCGCTGGTGATCCTGACCGGCGGGATCGAGCTTTCGGTCGGCGCGATCATGGTGCTCAGCTCGGTCGTGATGGGGCAGTTCGTGTTTTCCTACGGGATGCCGCCGGTCGTCGCCGTGGCGGCCGGGCTGGCGGTGGGCGCGGCCATCGGCTGGGTCAACGGGGTGCTGGTCGCGCGCATGAAGCTGCCGCCATTCATAGTCACCCTTGGCACCTGGCAGATCGTGCTGGCGGCGAATTTCCTCTATTCGGCCAACCAGACCATCGGCGCGCAGCAGATCCAGGACAAGGCTCCGCTCCTGCAGATCTTCGGCTCGACCGTGCAGATCGGCGGCGCGGTGCTGACCTACGGGGCCATTTTCATGCTGGGGCTGGTGTTCCTGCTGGCCTATGTACTGCGCCACACCGCCTGGGGGCGGCATGTCTACGCGGTGGGCGACGATGCCGAGGCGGCGGTTCTGGCGGGCGTGCGTACGGGCCGGGTGCTGATCTCCGTCTATACGGTCGCGGGGCTGATCTGCGCCTTCGCCGGCTGGGTCCTGATCGGCCGGATCGGCGCCATCTCGCCGCAATCGGGGCAGTTCGAGAACATCAATTCGATCACAGCGGTGGTGATCGGGGGGATCTCGCTCTTCGGCGGTCGCGGCTCGATCCTGGGCATGATGTTCGGCGCGCTGATCGTGGGTGTCTTCACGCTCGGGCTCGGGATGTATGGCACCAACCCGCAATGGACCTATCTGCTGATCGGCGCGCTGATCATCGCGGCGGTGGCGGTGGATCAATGGATCAGAAAGGTATCGGCGTGATGGAACCCATTCTCAAGGC
>JASBUM010000264.1 GCA_030147905.1 Acidimangrovimonas sp. | reverse complement strand
GACGCCGCCGGCACCGATCACCACGACGTTCTCGCCGGGCCGGACGGCGGCGGTGTTGATGACCGATCCGACCCCGGTGATCACGCCGCAGGCCAGCAGCGCTGCCGAGGCCGCCGGCATGCCCGCGGGCACGCGCGCGATCTGCGAGACCGCCACGGTGACCTTCTCGGCGAAGGCGCCACATTTCAGCCCCTGCTGCAGGGTGGAGCCATCCGGCATGGCCAGCGGCCGGCTGTCGATATCGGGGCGCGTCTCGCAGTGAACGCGGTGACCGGAGGCACAGGAAGGGCACTGCCCGCAGGACCGTATCAGGGTGACGATGACCGCCTCGTCCAGTTCGTAGTCGCCCGCATCGGGGCCGAGCGCGGTGATCCGGCCGGCGGCCTCATGGCCGTAGACGGCGGGCAGGGTGCCGCCCCAGGCGCCCTCGGCATAGGAGATGTCGGAATGGCAGATCGCCACGGCGTCGATGGTCACCTCGACCTCGCCGGGACCGGGGGGCGCAAGCAGCACCTCCTCGATCCGGAGGGGCTGGCCGAATTCGTGGCAGACGGCGGCTTTGATCTTCTGCATCTCGTTCCTCCCTTGAACGGGTTCAGCTTGGCTTCAGGCGGGGGTGCGGGCATGCGGGCGCGCGACATAAACCGCGATGCAAACGACCATCATCGCCGCCGCGAGCAGGAAGGGCGCACCAGGCAGATGGATCGCGGTGCCGGGGCGGGTGAAGGCGGCGAAGGTGGCGGTGAAGAGCAGCGGGGCCAGAATCATGGCGATGGCATTGAGGCTGGAAAGCACGCCTTGCAGCGCGCCCTGTGCATCCTCGGGGGCCGCGCGCGACGCCAGCGCCTGCAGCGCCGGGGTGGTCACGCTGCCCACCGCGGCGAGGGGGGTGAAGAGAATGGCCGCCCATCCATTGCCGTTCAGACCAAAGAAGATCAGCGCGATCAGGTCGATGGACAGGCCCGCAAGCAGGGCCCGCCGCTCGCCCAGCCACCGGACCATGGGCCCAACCAGGCCCGCCTGAACGGCGGCGTAGGCGCCGCCATAGACCGCCAGCGACACACCGATCATCGACGCGCTCCAGCCGAACTGCGCGGTGCCGTAATAGGCCCAGATCGCCGGATAGACGTAGTTCGCGATTTGAATCACAGCATAGACGACGAGCAGCCGGCCGACACCCGGCAGGCGCGCGGCATCGCCCAGTTGTGCGACGGGATTGGCCGCCCGCCAGCGCAGCGGCCGGCGGCGCGAGCGGGGCAGTGTCTCGGGCAGGGCGCGCAGACCCGCCACCAGGTTGAGCGCGCCGATCAGTGCCGCAGCATAGAAGGGCACGCGCGTCCCGTAGTCCGCCAGCAGACCGCCAAGGACCGGTCCCAGGATGAACCCTACGCCGAACGCCGCACCGATCAGTCCGAAGCCGCGCGCGCGCCGCTCGGGTGGCGAAAGATCGGCTACATAGGCGGCGGCCGTCGATTGCGTGGCCGAGGCGATGCCCGCCATCAGCCGCCCCACCAGCAGCAGCCAGAGCGTACCCGCGAGCGCCATCACCAGATAATTGGCCGCCATCACCGTCAACGACCACAGCATCACCGGCCGCCGGCCGAAGCGGTCGGAGAGATTGCCGACGAGCGGCCCAAAGGCGAATTGCATCACGGCGAAAGAGGTGGCGAGGATCCCGCCCCAGACCGCTGCACGCGCCAGCGTGCCGCCGCCGATCTCTTCGAGCAGCGCGGGCATGACCGGCATGATCAGGGCGATGCCGACGGCGTCGAGCACGACGGTGCCGAGGATGACCGCCATCGTCATCGCCTTGGGTACGGACATTGGGGCTCCGATGCTGTGCCGCGCGCCACCGGTCCCGGTAGCGGCCGCCGTCGCGGTCGAGCCTAGCCCGGCGCGGCGGGGGGCGAAAGAGCGTTGGCGCGGGCGGCAAAATTGCGGGCCTGGGCCGGGGCCTGACCAAGCTGATTTTCAGGTGTGAACAGGCCGGCCCAATCGGTTCCGGGAAAGTCGCGCGCCGCCAGTTCCGCCAGCGGCCGCCCGGTTTCGCGCGCCTCGGCGGCGAGCGCCTTGACCAGGGCCTGGGCGTCGGGGCGGGGGATCTTGCGCGCCAGCGCGAAGCTCAGCGCCTCGGCATGGATCAAGCCTGCGCCTTCTTCCAGGGGCGCGCGCATCCGGGCCGGATCCGGCGTGACGGTTTCGGCCAACCGTTGCGCCGTCGACAGCGCGCGGCCAAGGGCTATGCTGATTTGCGGCAGGGTCAGCCATTCGACCAGCCAGGCGGTGGCATCGCGGCTTTGGCGATGCAGGATCGCGCCCTGCATATTGGCGTTGAGCCCGACCATATGGCGCGCCAGCGTGACCAGAAGCGAGGGCGCCACCGGGTTGGTCTTTTGCGGCATGGTTGACGAGGCACCCGCGCCGGCCAGCCGGACCTCTTCGATCCCGGACTGGCTGAGCATCACCAGATCCTCGCCGATCTTGCCCAGACTGCCCGCGATCGCCGTGCAGAGGCCCGCGAATTCGGCCAGGCCGTCGCGCTGGGCGTGCCAGCTCGTGCCCGGATCGGGAAGCGACAACGCTTGGGCGAGGCGGGCGCGGATTTCGGGGCCGCTCTCGCCCATCGCCGCAAGCGTGCCCGCCGCGCCCGACAGAGAAACCTGCAGCAGCCGGGGCCGCAACTCGGCCAGCCGGTCGCGGTGGCGCACAAGCGGCCAGCCCCAATCGGCCACCAATGCGCCGAAGCTCGTGGGCGTGGCATATTGACCGTAGGTGCGTGCCGCCAACGGCAG
>JASBUM010000263.1 GCA_030147905.1 Acidimangrovimonas sp. | reverse complement strand
CAAACTTCGTGCAAAGGAGGCACTGTTATGAAAAAGACACGTCTGAGCCTGGTTTCGATGAGTGTTCTCGCGCTGGCGCTGGCGCCCCTGCCCGCTGCGCTGACCATGTTTTCCGCCCCTGCCGCGCAAGCGCAGACCTCCATCGGAGGGAACGTGAACGGCTCGGCCACCGGATCGGCATCGACTGGCGGGGCCAGCGTCGGAGCGACCGGCTCGGCCAATGGCAGCGTTTCGGTGAACGGCACCGGGGTCAACAGCAGCACCTCGACCGACACCGGCGCCGCCATCAGCACCAAGAACGCCAAGATCGTCGCGCACGGTCTCACGGCCTCCGAGCTGAAGGCATTGAACGCCGTCCACGCCAGTTCGAAGGCGGCGGCGAATGCTGCGGCCAACAGCGAGATCGGCAAGTTCGAAGCCTATTACAAGGCCGCGATGAAAGCCTACAAGACCGGCGACCGCACGGCCTACAAGGCGGCGATCTCGGCTTCGAACCCGAAGCTGATGGCGGCCGCGCATGGCCGCGTGCTCAGCCAGTCCTCGGTTGACTACGTCAACAAGGAACTGAAGCTGCCCAAGGCCTCGACCCTGAAGGCGAGCAGCAGCACCAGCGCCAGCGGCGGCGCTTCGGCCACGACCACGCCCTGATAGGCGGGTGGCGGCCGGCGGGATCCGCGCGCCCCTGCGCGCGCGGACTTCCCCCTCCGCTTGCGGAAGCGACATCTGATCGTTTCGCCCCCGAAGGCATGGCCCGTCAAGGGCCATACCTTTTTCGCATACGCACCGGCGCGAAGGCCGTACCGGGCGGGACAAGAGGTAAAGTTCGAAACCGGCCAAGCCCCGATCGACGCTTCGGCCGCGAACGCTGCGAAGACGGCGCTGCGCCGCATGTCGCCGCCCGGGCGTACGATTCCCCGCTGCCACCCGCGCATCGCGGCCGCCGTCGATGCTCCCGCACCCTGCGCTCCCTCACGCTTCACGTTCGCTTCATCCGTGGTTTCTTGGCCGCATGGGCGGCGCTCGCGCTCTTTCCATGAAGGGCGACATTGTCTAGAGTGCCCGGCAACAGGCCGAAGGTCGCAGCAGCCCTGCAGTCGCTGCGCGGCCAGCCGACGGCCGAAAAGGCGCGGAAGCGAATTCCTGCGGAAAGGGGCAAGAATGGCAGGTGCAAGGATCACGCGTTTGACCCTGGCCGTGGGCGCGTTGACGCTGATGGCGGGGTGCCAGTTGGCCACGCCGCAGTTCGCCTTCCCGAAGTTCGGCTCGAAGGCCGCGGCCGCGGCCGACGTCGTGCCGCGCCAGACCGCGGTGAAACTCGTGGACCGCGATATCGAGGCGCCCGAGGTCTTCCATGTGAAAACCAAGGCGGTATGGGACGGACGGCCCTCGCTTGGTGGCGTGTGGGTGGCCTATCCCAAGATCAAGGCGCCCGAGCGCGTCATCATCCGCAACCCTGCCAATGGCAAGTTCGTCATCGGCGCGCTGTTCCAGCGCGAACAGTTCAACCCGGGTCCGAAGCTTCAGGTCTCGTCTGATGCGGCCAGCGCCCTTGGCCTTCTGGCCGGCCAGCCGGCCACGCTCAACGTCACCGCGCTGCGCCGGATCCAGTCGAAACCGCCCGCGCCCAGCGCCAAGGACCCGCTTCTGACGGCCAACAAGCCGGTCGGCGCGGCGAAGACGGCCGGAACCATGGCGGCCCCAGGCGGCAAGCCCGACAAGACAACGCCGTCCCCCGCCGCGACGGCCGCCATTCGGCCCGCGGCGCGGCCCGCGGGCAGTCAGCATGCCGCAGCCCCTGCCGCGTCCGCCGCCGGAACACCCGCCGCCCATGGCGCCGAACGCACCTTCCTTCAGGTCGGGATCTTCTCGATCGAGGCCAACGCGCAGCGGACGGCGGCCGAATTGCGCCGCAACGGCGTGATCCCGACCATCACCCGCGAAACCAGCCAGGGCAAGACCTTCTGGCGTGTCGTCGTAGGCCCCATGATGACCCGCGCCGACCGTGCAGCGATCCTGAAGAAGGTGCACGGGCTCAATTTCAAGGACGCCTATTTCGTCACGAAATAGACGCCGACCGACAAACACGACGAAGAACGGACCAACCCCAACGATGCCCAGCCGCCTTTCCGCCCTTGCAGGCCTCCTGCTGTCCCTGGTCCTGGCGCTTCCCGCCCAGGCGATCGAAACCCTGGCGACGGCCGCCTATGTCGTGGACGTCAATACCGGGACGGTCCTGCTCAACAAGAACGGCGACAAGCCGATGCCCCCGGCCTCGATGTCCAAGCTGATGACGATCGACCTTCTGTTCGAGGCGCTCGCGGACGGGCGGGTGACGATGGACACGCGCTTTCCGGTCTCTCCCGACGCCCAGGCGATGGGCGGCTCGACGATGTTTCTCAACACCAACGACCGCCCGACGGTCAGGCAACTGATCCAGGGCATCATCGTGCTTTCGGGCAATGACGCCTGCGTCACCGTCGCCGAGGGACTGGCCGGCACCCAGGCCGAATTCGTCAAGCGGATGAACGCACGCGCCAAGGAGCTGGGCCTGACCGAGTCGCATTTCGCAAATGCCTCGGGCTGGCCGAACCCCGGTCAGCTGATGTCGATGCGTGACCTGTCGAAACTGGCGATCCACATCATCAAGACCTTTCCCCAATACTTCAAGTTCTTCTCGCAGAAGGAATTTCCCTTCGACGGGCGGGCGCCTGCCAATGTGCTCAACCGTGACCCGCTTCTTGGCAGATACCCGGGCGCGGACGGCATGAAGACAGGCCATACCGAGGCGTCGGGTTACGGACTTGTCGGCACCGCGATGCAGAAGGGCCGCCGTGTCGTGGTGGTGATGAACGGCCTGCCGACGGCGCAGTCGCGCGGCACCGAGGGTGAGCGGCTGCTTAACTGGGCGTTCCGCCAGTTCATGGAAAAGACGGTTCTGAAGAAGGGGCAGGCGGTAACGACGGCGCCGGTATGGATGGGCCGCCAGGACAAGGTGACGCTGGTTCCAGCGAAGGACGCCAAGATGCTGATCCCGGTTTCGATGCAGGGCGCGGTCAAGGCCGAGGTCGAATTCAAGGGTCCCGTCCGCGCGCCGGTCAAGGCCGGTCAGCAACTGGCCTACCTGGTCTTCAAACGCCCCGATCTTCCGGATGCCAAGGTGCCTCTTGTCGCCGCGCAGGACGTGCCGGTGGGCGGGTACCTGAAACATGTCACCACCGCGGCGCGGGTGCTGTTCGAGCGTTGGCTCAAGCAGCCGCCCAAGGCGCAGCCCGCATCGTGACGATGGGGGGGAACGAGTTCTTCATCACCTTCGAGGGCATCGACGGGTCCGGCAAGTCGACCCAGGCCCGGCTTCTGGCGCAGTCGCTCCGGGCTGCCGGGTTCGACGTCATCCTGACGCGGGAGCCGGGCGGCTCCACCGGGGCCGAGGAGATCCGCCGTCTGGTTCTCGAAGGCCCACCCGAACGCTGGTCGCCCGAGACCGAGATCCTTCTGTTCACGGCTGCCCGGCGCGATCATCTCGAAAAGACCATACGGCCGGCCCTTGCAGCGGGCCGCATCGTCATCTCGGACCGGTTCGCCGACAGCACGCGGATGTATCAGGGTCTGCGCCGCGACGACCTCCGGGAGATGATCGACCGGCTGCACGCGCTGATGATCGGGATCGAACCCGATCTGACCTTCATCATAGACATGGATCCCGCCACCGGCCTTGCGCGTGCGCTTGGCCGGGCCGGCGACGAGACCCGCTTCGAAGCCTTCGGCGCGGAATTGCAGGAGCGGATGCGGGCAGGCTTTCTCGAACTGGCTGCGGCGCAGCCCGGCCGTTGCCGGGTCGTGGATGGCGCGCGAGATCCCGACGCGGTCGCGGCCGAGGTGCTGACCCTGGCCAAGGCTCGCATCGACGCGCGGCATACATCCCCGGCCGCCGGCTGCACGGAGGGGTGAGCGATGGCGCGCACCGATACCGTGGAGCCACCCGAGGCCGACCGGGTAGAGGGCGCGCCCCATCCGCGCGACACCATCACCCTGACCGGGCAGGACGCGGCCGAAGCCGCCTTTCTCGACGCCCATGCCAGCGGGCGGCTGCATCACGGCTGGCTGCTGACCGGACCGCGGGGTGTCGGCAAGGCCACCCTTGCCTGGCGCATAGCGCGCTTTCTGCTGGCCGAACCGGCCGCGACAATGGATGGTGTGCCCGAACCCGCGCCGGGGCTGCTTGACGACATAGCGCCGCCGGCGGCGCAGGCGCAGGCGCGCAGCCTGGCGCTGCCTCCCGACCATCCGGTCGCGCGCCGCGTGGCCGCCCAGTCCGAGCCGCGGCTAAGGATCATCCGTCGCACCTGGGACGACAAGACCAAGCGCCTGCGCGCCGTGATCACCGTGGAGGAGATGCGCGCCCTCAAGGGGTTCTTCCACCTTTCGGCAGCGGATGGCGGCCACCGGGTGGTGATCGTCGATTCCGCCGACGAGATGAATACCGCGGCAGCCAACGCCCTTCTCAAGGAGCTCGAGGAACCGCCCGCTGGCGCGGTGCTTCTGCTGATAAGCCACCAGCCGGCGCGACTTCTGCCCACCATACGCTCGCGCTGCCGGGAATTGCGCCTCCAGCGGCTCGGCCCCGAGGCACTGAAACAGGCCCTGGCGGCGGCCGGCGCGGAACTGGACCCGGGGGAGACCGCCGCGCTGGCAGCGCTCGCCGACGGCTCGGCCGGCGAGGCGCTGCGCCTGGCCAACCTCGGCGGCGTCGCGCTCTACCGCGAGATCACCGCCCTGCTTGCCGCCCTGCCCCGCCCCGACCGGACCCGCACGCTGGCCCTGGCCGACAGCATGGCCGGACGCGGGAACGAGGCCCGATTCGACCTTGCCCTCGGGCTTCTGGGGCAATTCATGGCGCGGGCGGCCCGCACCGGCGCTACCGGCGCGCCCCCGTCCGAGGCCGCACCGGGCGAGGCCGCCCTGCTGTCGCGGCTGGCACCCGATCCCGCCGCCGGACGGATCTGGGCCGATCTCTATCAGGATCTGGGCGCGCGCGGGCGCCATGGTGCCGCGGTCAACCTTGACCCTTCCGCGCTTCTCCTCGATATGGTGCTGAGGATAGAGGAAGCTGCGGCGCGCGTCGCGGCGCGCTGAGGCACCATGACACCCGAGATCACCGACAGTCACTGCCACCTCGATTTTCCCGATTTCGAGGGCGAGCTGGATGCGGTCGTTGCGCGCGCGGCCGAGGCGGGGGTGACGCGCATGGTCACCATCTGCACGCGCCTGCGCCAGTTGCCGCGCGTGCGCGCCATAGCCGAGGCCCACGCGGCGGTCTTCTTCGCCGCCGGTACCCACCCGATGAGCGCAGCCGAGGAACCGCTGGCGAGCGTCGAGGAACTGGTTGCACTCGACGCCCATCCCAAATGTGTGGGAATCGGCGAAACCGGGCTGGACTATCATTACAGCGCCGACAGCCGTGACCGCCAGATCCAGAGCCTGCGCATCCATATCGAGGCGGCGCGGCGCACCGGGCTGCCGCTGATCATCCATGCACGCGACGCCGATGTCGACATGGCCCGCATCCTGACCGAGGAACATCGCGCCGGCGCCTATAACTGTGTGATGCACTGCTTTTCCTCGTCGCGCGCCCTGGCGGAAGCGGCACTCGATCTGGGGTTCTACCTGTCGATGTCGGGCATCGCGGCCTTCCCCAAATCGGCCGAGCTGCGCGCGATCTTCGCCCAAGCGCCGATCGACCGGATCCTCGTCGAGACCGACAGCCCCTATCTCGCCCCCCCGCCCCATCGGGGCAAGCGCAACGAACCGGCCTATTGCGCGCGCACCGCCCTCGTCGGCGCCGAGGTCTTCGGCCTGTCGCCCGCGGATTTCGCCGCCCGGACCAATGCCAATTTCGACCGCCTGTTCGACAAGGCGGCGCGCTGGCGCGGCACGGCCGCCTGATGGCCGCGCTTTGCTTCACCATCCTCGGCTGCGGATCATCGGGGGGCGTGCCGCGACTGGGTGGCCATTGGGGCGCGTGCGATCCGGACAACCCGCGCAACCGGCGTCAGCGCTGCTCGCTGCTGATCGAGCGGACGGATACCGCCGGTACCACCCGTGTGCTGATCGACACCTCGCCCGACATGCACGCACAGCTTCTCGCGGCGGGCGTCGGCACGCTCGATGCCGTGGTCTACACCCATGCGCATGCCGACCATGTCCATGGAATCGACGACCTGCGGCAGATCGTCTTCAATACCCGCCGGCGCCTGCCGGTCTGGGCCGACGGCGCGACGCAGGATGCGCTTCTGGGCCGCTTCGGCTACGCCTTCATCCAGCCCGAGGGCTCGCCCTATCCGCCGATCCTCGAGATGAACACGATCAGCGGTCCGATCGAGATCAGTGGCGTCGGCGGCACGTTGCGGCTGACGCCCTTCAAGGTCGGTCATGGCGCGATAGACGCGCTGGGTTTCCGCATCGGCGAACTGGCCTACCTGCCCGATGTCGTCGAGATCTACGATGCCGCCTGGCGCCATCTCGAAGGGCTCGATTGCTGGATCCTCGACGCGCTGCGCTACAAGCCCCATCCCACCCATGCCCATCTGGCCCTGGCGCTAGAATGGATTGAGCGCGCCGCCCCCCGCCGCGCGGTGCTGACCAACATGCATATCGACCTCGATCACGCGCGGCTGGATGCCGAAACCCCCGAGAACGTGACCCCCGCCCATGACGGCATGACCATCCGATACGAGCTTTGACATGGAGGCGCTTCTAGCCGTCATCCTGCCGATCTTTCTGGTGATCGGGTTCGGCTATCTGGCGGTCTGGCAGGGATGGTTCTCCGACAGCGCGGTCGACGGGCTGATGAAATTCACCCAGAACTTCGCGCTGCCCGCGCTTCTGTTCCGGGCGATCTCCACGCTCGACCTCGCGCAGAATTTCGACGTGCGGCTGCTGCTGAGCTATTATGTCGGCGCGGTGGCCGCCTATCTCGCGGCGATGCTGGGTGCGCATTACCTGTTCGGCCGCCGGTGGGAAGACAGCGTGGCGATCGGCTTCTGCGCGCTCTTTTCCAACACGCTGCTCCTCGGCCTTCCGATCACCGAGCGCGCCTATGGCCCCGGTGCACTGGCGGCCAATTACGCGATCATCGCGATCAACGCGCCGTTCTGCTACGGGCTGGGCATCACCACCATGGAATTCGTTCGCAATCGCGGCGGCAGCCCCTACCGGATGCTGGGCCGCGTCCTGCGGGCCATGTTCCGCAACGCGCTGGTGATCGGCATCCTTCTGGGGCTTGCGGTCAACCTGTCGGGCCTCCATCCGCCCAAGGTCTTCTCCGACGCGGTCGACATGGTGGTCCGGGCGGCACTGCCGGCGGCGCTGTTCGGCCTCGGGGGGATCCTGCGCCGCTACCGGCCGGAAGGCGACATGCGCGTCATCGCCTGGGTCTGCGCCCTCGCGCTGCTGTTTCATCCCGCCATCACCTGGAGCCTGGGCCAGGCGCTCCACCTGACGCAGGCGCA
>JASBUM010000261.1 GCA_030147905.1 Acidimangrovimonas sp. | reverse complement strand
TGATCGGGATAGAGACCGGCGATGCGGGCAATTTTCCCGCGTTGCTTGGGCGGATCGACGCCGGCGGCGTCGCTTATCGCGACATCACCGGAGACGAGACCCTGTCGGAGTTTCTCGTCTAGCGCGCGGATGCGGGAACGGATCCCGCCGTCGTTTCCATCCGCGCGGCGAAGACCCGTTGCGACTGCCGGTAGAGGTTGCACAGCGCCGGAATGTCCGGGCGGCGGCCGCGTTCTGCCTGGCGCTGCGCCCGGTGACAGAATTCCGCCAGTCCGCGAAACCCGAGGTTAAGCGCGCTGCCCGCAAGAAAATGCATGTCGGCGCGCAGCGTCTCGATGGGCGCGCCGTCGTCGAGGCCGGCGATGACGCCCTCCGCCTCCTCGGCGAACAGGGCAACGATGTTCGCGAACTCCGCCGCGCCGACATCGGCGTGAAGAATGCCAACCCGATCCCAGTCGATCATCATGAGGCTCCGTCCGATGGGGTTCCTGCCAAACCGGATTTCTTCGCGCCGGTCCTTCCGCGCGGCCGGCGCCCGCGGCTCCGGGCCGGGACTCACACTCTCGCCGGGCGGTCTTAACACCGGGTTATCCCGCCGGGTTCATCAAATCTTAGGAGCTTGCGACAACGCTTGTGCCGGCAGTGAAAGGCAAGCCGCGTGAACATGACCCGTCGCCAGCCGATCACGGAGCCGCCCGGCCGCGGCCCCTTGCGCGCGCGATTGCGGGTGCTCGTGGTCGATGACAGCCGCGTGCAGCGGCGCATCCTCGCTGTATCCCTGCGCCGCCGCGGCTATGCCGTGACCGAGGCCGGATCCGGTGAGGAGGCGCTGCGGCTGTGCCGCGAAACGCCCTTCGACATGCTTCTGAGCGACTGGGTCATGCCGGGCATGTCGGGGCCCGAATTGTGCCGCGCCTTTCGCGCCCTGCCCGAAGTGCGCTACGGCTACGTGATCCTGCTGACCGCGAAGTCCGACAAGAACGAGATAACTGCGGGTCTCGAGGCGGGTGCCGACGATTTCCTCGCCAAGCCGGCGGATCCGCAGGAGCTTCACGCGAGGCTCGCCGCGGGCGAGCGCATCCTTGCCATGGCCGGGAAGCTGCGCGAGCAGAACCGGCTTGTCGCCGCGACGCTGAGCGAGTTGCAGGGCCTCTACGGCGCGCTGGAGCGGGACCTGCAAGAGGCGCGGCGCCTGCAGGAATCCCTCGTGCCCAGCCGATATCGCGACTTCGGCGCGGCCGCGGTTTCGGTGATGCTCCGGCCCAGCGGCCACGTCGGCGGCGACCTGGTCGGGTTCTTTCCGATAACGCCATCGCGCATCGGGCTTTTCGCGATCGACGTGTCGGGCCATGGCGTGGCCTCGGCGATCACCGCGGCGCGGCTTTCCGGCATATTCTCGCCCGCCGCGCCCGAGCGCAACCTGGCCCTGCGAAAGGATATCGCCGGCCGGTTCCGTGCCCGGCCCCCGCATGAGGTCGCGGCGCTTCTGAATGCGATGATCCTCGACGACATCGGCGCCGACCAGTATCTGACGCTGCTCTACGCCGATCTCGACCTGGCCAGCGGCCGCGTCGGGCTGGTGCAGGCCGGACATCCGCATCCCGCGCTTTGCCGCGCCCACGGGCAGGTCCAATGGCTGGGCAGGGGAGGGTTGCCGGTGGGGCTGCTCGAGGGTGCCACGTATGAAACCGTGCGCCTGCGTCTGCGCCCGGGTGACCGGCTGGTGCTGGTGTCGGACGGGGTTACGGAATGCACGAGCGCCGATCGTCAGCAATATGGCAAGGACGGCATTCGCCGGCTGCTGGCCACGCATGGGCGGCTTGAGGGGGCGCAATTTCTCGACGCGCTGGTCACCGATTTGCAGCACCACGCCGGCAAGGCCGATTTCGACGACGATATTTCCGCCATCATGGTGGATTATCGCGGCCCGCGTTAACCGGCGCCACGCCCGAGACCCAGCGCCCGTGCAAGGAAATGCCGATCGCCGGCATTGCCGACGAGGCCCAAGGCCTCGGACGGGGTCAGCCATACGGCGGTGTGGCCCGGCTCGAGCGGGGGGCTGCGTCGCAGCGCCGGGCGGCCGAGATAGATGGTGCAGAGCTTCTCGGCCCAGAGGTCATACTCGGGCATATAGGCGAAGCGGCGAAAGGCACCCAGGCGCCGCAGGGGGCCGACATGCCAGCCGGTTTCCTCCAGCACCTCGCGGCGCAGGGCCCGAAGCGGCGATTCGCCCCGATCGATGCCACCGCCCGGAAGCTGGAATTCCGGTACCGGGTCGGTCTGATGGGTCAGCAATACCCGACCCTCGCGCAGCAATACCGCATAGGCCCCGGGACGCCGCCGGTAGATCCGGCCGGGCCTGGGTGTTTCGCCGAATCTGCCGATCATCCTTTTCCCCGCCCTTGGTCGATGCGTTGCCGTCGCTATATAGTCGGGGTATGCCAAGGCCCGTGCCTTGAGGAAACCCCATGACGCTTGGATCGAAAATCGCCTGGGA
>JASBUM010000254.1 GCA_030147905.1 Acidimangrovimonas sp. | reverse complement strand
TGCGGCGAGGCCTCGACGGTCACGGTGCGCGCCACGGTGCTTGCCGCGGCCTTGGCGGCATTGGTCGATTGGTCGACCGCGATCACCTTGATCCCGGGCTCGATCAGCCGGGTGACCTCGGACTGGCTGACGCGGTTCATTCCGGTCCAGTAGATGTCGACGCGGTCGCCCGGCCGCAGGATCCCCGACATGCCGGTGGCGACCCCCACCTTGATCGCGAAGGCCCGCATGCCCGGCGAAAGCCGCGAGGTGATCCCGGCGTCCTTGCCCGGCGCAGAAACCGAATCCGTCAGGATCGGCTCGAACCGCGCGGTGCCGCGCAGCATGACGCGGGACTTGTCGGGGCCCTTGGGAAACAGCGCCGCAAGATCGGTGAAGGCCGTCTTGGGCACCATGTCCTTGGGCCAGGCGATGGCCTCGACATCGGCCTTGGTCAGCGGCTGGCCGTAATCGAGCTTCTTGCGGGCGATATAGACCTTCACCGTCTGAACGGTCTGGGCGCGGGCGGCACGCTCGCGCGCCAATGCGGCGGTGTTCTGGTCGATAATCCCGCGTGCCATGAAGACGGCGAAGCCGGCAAGGGCCACGCCCAATGCAAGAACAAGCCCGAACACGATACGCATGGCAATATTCCCCTTTTACAGCTTCCCGCGGAGGCGGTTTGTCTCTTCCTCCGGGTCAACCCCCGGTTTCGCCCGCGATTGTGACCCTTTCAAGGACAGTCCAAGGTATGTGAGGGGCAGTTTCGTGGCCCGCCGCCCACAAGGCCCGCGTGACAGGATCGGCTTGGCTCACATCGAGCCGATCAACGAGGCGATGGTGCGGGCGAAACCTGCCGTGGCGGCCGCGAAGGGGCCGGTGACCGCGATCGCGATCAGGACGACGGCCCCTGTCAGCAGTACCCAGTCCACTGTCACGGCACCGTCTTCGGCGCCGGCGAAAATCCTGGCCGTCCGTATCATGAAACTCGTCACCCGTTACGCGAAACAAGGCCGGCCGCGGATGCGCGACACGTTCCGATCACGCCCCTACCGCAGGGGAATGTCTCGGAGAACTGTGGCCTAAATATGGAAAAATGCGGGCCCAAACGGGCCGCGGCGCGGCATGCCTCCGGTCAGAAGCCAAGCGGGGCGCGCGCGCGCACGGCGCGGTCCCCGCGATCTTCGGCCCCGAAGGGCCGGAGGCATGGCTGCGTACCTAGCCGCCGGTGGCGGAGGTGTTGGCCGAGCTGATGCTCGAGCTGAGCGAGCTGGCCTGTTTGGTGATGGCCGGACCCACGGTCTGCATCACAAGGATGCCCAGCGCCACGATGGCTGCGGTCAGGACGACCCAGTCGACGGTGACGGCACCGTCCTCGTCCTTGTGGAAGTTCTTGAGCAGTTTCTTCATGTCCGTTTCCTCATGGTGCCGGCCCGATCCGCCCGGATCTGCGGGTGGGATCGCGGCCATGGATTATATCAGCCGCCGGTCGCCGAAGTGTTGGCCGAGCTGATGCTCGAGCTGAGCGAACTGGCTTGCTTGGTGATGGCCGGGCCGACGGTCTGCATGACCAGGATGCCCAGGGCCACGATGGCTGCGGTCAGGACGACCCAGTCGACGGTGACGGCACCGTCCTCGTCCTTGCGGAAGTTCTTCAGCAGGTTGAAAAGTTTCATCTCTCGTCCCTCTCAAGGATGGATGTTTGCTCGCTTCGTTCTCGCCGGCTCGGAAATTCCTCGCCGGTTTCTGATCCGGCTCACTCCCTCGTGGCACGGGTCGATAAAGCCCGCGAATCTTGTCGAGACTTGGGCAAAGGTCGTACATTTTCGCGCAAGCTGAAAAAAACGATCCGGCTTTTCACTAAAAGTCAGGATGAAAGGTAAGTGTTTGTAATAAAATAATAAAACATTCGAAATGAATGCGTGTCATTGGCCCGGATACGGCGTCAGTGTTTCAGTGCGGGCATGATTGTCTCCTTCGCGGGGCTTGTCCGCGGCATCGGTTCTGGATTTTGAATCCGTTTCCTGAGACAACGGGAACAGGAAGTGGACGGTGCAACGGGATGTGGCGAACGGGAATTCGCGGCGCGATTTCTGCGGGCCTGGTCTTGGCCGCGGGTCTCGTCATGCAGGCAGCCGCGGCGCGTGCCACGCCCGGAGCATCCGGCATGCCCCGAGACGCCGGCACGCCCGCGGCGACTGCGCCCACGCCGACGCCCGTCCCGGTGCGGCCGCATATCGTGCGGCCTCCGCCCCCCGGAACCAAGCGCTTCATCACCGTCCAGATCGACCCGGCCGAGCAACGGAGCGCACTTGCCACCTTGCCGACCTTCGTACCCGTATCGTCGCCCCGTGACGCTGTCCGACCGGGCGGCGGGGGCAACGCGGCCAGTGGCGCGCGCTACGGCTGGTTCTGGCGGCTGGTCGGACGGGGAGGGCAGGGAGGTGCAAGCCTGCCGGAAGGCGCCAGT
The DNA here is from genome assembly GCA_030147905.1 of Acidimangrovimonas sp. The sequence continues at coordinate 1,191 of JASBUM010000254.1, read as the reverse complement.
GCAGCACGCTTCGCCCGCGCGCTGTCGGCATTGCGCCATGGCCCGGGCGGCGCACATGTCCCGCCGCCGCCTCCGGGTCTGTTGGCCGATGTCGCCCGCCGCTATGGCAAGCTGATCGCGCAGGCCACCGCCGGCCGGACCGTCTCGCCCGCGCTTGTCGTCGCGGTCATCGGGGTGGAGTCGGCGGGCGATCCGCATGCGGTCAGCCGGGCCGGGGCACGCGGGCTGATGCAACTGATGCCGGCCACCGCCCGACGCTTCGGCGTGGGGGACAGTTTCGATCCGGCGCAGAACATCGGCGGTGGCGTGGCCTATCTGGACTGGCTGCTGCAACGCTTCAATGGTGACGCGCTGTCGGTGCTCGCCGCCTATAACGCGGGCGAGAATGCCGACGGCGTGGCCGCAGGCCTTCCCGCCCCGGTCGAGACGCGCGACTACGTGCCGAAGGTATTGGCGGCCTGGCAGGTGGCACAGAACCTCTGCGCGACGCCGCCGCGAACGATCACCGGGGCGTGCCATTTCCGTGTGGCGAGCGCGCAGAACTGACCCGCCGCGGAGCTGCTTGACCGGCTGCTTGACCGGCTGCGAGGCCGGTGCCCGCGGCCGGTGGCGGGGCCTGTGTCACCAGGTCCGGCGTCACGAGCGGCGGTGCAGCAAAGGGCCGCGCCGCGAGGTCGGTGCGGGTGTTGTGCGGCTTGGCGGGTCGTTTCCGGAAGAAGAGGAACGCGGCCGGAGAAGGATCGCGGCCGGTCGCGCGCCGCGGATGCGTCGCGATGCAAAGAAGGGCGCGGCCGGAACGAGCAGCCGGCGCGATGCCGGCCGCGCGTTTGGCAGGCTACGCCCGGCACCCGCCGCGGCCCGGGTGACGCGCCCGCCGGGTGATGCGTCCCCCGGGTGGCGAGGCCGCGTCAGTCGACGATCGTGGCCTCGGTGGCCGCGCGGATCTCGTCCTCGCCGACGCCCTCGGCGCATTCGACGATTCGCAGGCCGCCCTCGACCACGTCGAGCACGCCCAGATTGGTGATGATCCGGTCGACCACACCCTTGCCAGTCAACGGCAGGGTGCATTCTTTCAAAACCTTTGAGACGCCGTGTTTGTTGGTGTGATCCATCACGACGACCACACGGCCGACACCAGCCACCAGATCCATCGCGCCGCCCATGCCCTTGACCAGTTTGCCGGGGATCATC
>JASBUM010000238.1 GCA_030147905.1 Acidimangrovimonas sp. | reverse complement strand
CGGCAAGCCACCGGCGCTGGTCTATTGGCAGAGAAATGATATCAATCAACCCGATCAGCAGGTGCAACGAGTAGCTTAATTTACGCCAGATCCTGTCCAAGAGACGGGGAGTAGCTCACGCGCCCGCCGACGTCTATCTCGGCAGGGCCGAAGCCATCCTGAAAACACGAAAGGAGATCAAAGCCAAAACCATCGAGAAGCGCCGATTGGCTCGCATCGCCAGACCGCGGCATAGACTGAAACCAAAACGAGCCAGACCCTCCGTTCCAGATCAGGCCCTCGTGTCCCAAATCATCTGACGACGGACAATTCCGGCCATTACCGTTGTGCACATGATCCTCGGCGGATTCCTCGAGCGTGTCGTTCTCCCGGCTGGTCAGGAAGGGATCGGCGCGCTGCGGGTGGATCCGGCGGAGGTCAAACGGCAGGTGCCTGCGTGCACGAGAGGTCTGTCCCCCATGCAGGCCTTTGGTGCGCTCAAGATTCCGAAGGATGTCGGCCGGTGTTTGGTGGACAGGTTTCCTGAGGACGTGAGCTTGGCGGTCGCCTACGCCGTCGGTCCTGCAGACGGGTACCGTATCCCGCGGTTCGATCCCGATGATGTGGCCGTCTTCAAGACCCGGTTCACTCATCCGGCACGGGTCGCGGAACAATATGGTCTCGAGGTTGGCGTCGTGATCAACCGTCTGAAGCGGAAGGGCATTCGCCCCGTCTTGCCAAGGGCCCCGGGTTTTCAGGAATGTCTGCGCTGCAACCGGTGTAAGCGCGCCGGCGTTGACTGGCACTACATCGCGCCGGGCAAGCCGATGCGAGACACAGCTTTGTCGAGGGCTTCAACGGCCGCTTCCGCGACGAGTTCCTCAACGAGGTCCTGCTCTCCAGCCTGCGCAACGCCCGCGAGCAGATCCGCCTTGGGCAACAGGACTACAACCACCCCGGCCCACACTCCGGCCTCGGGAACATCCCGCCGATCGAGTTTTCCGAAAAGAACAGGCTGCAAATGCGAGCCGCTTAGCCCCAGAATTCAATGTGCGCGCCACCGCTATAGCCGAATCCCCACATTCTTGGTCTGCACGTAGCCAAGCAGTGCTTCCTGCCCCTTCTCGCGGCCATAGCCCGAGCGTTTGGTGCCGCCAAAGGGGGTTTCCACTCCGCCGACCCACCAGTCGTTCACATAGACCTGCCCCGCGACCAGCCGGTCCGCCGTCCAATGGGCGAGCTTTAGATCGCGGGTGAAGACGCCCGCGGCCAGGCCGTAATCGGTGCCGTTGGCGATGGCGATCGCCTCTTCCGGCGTGTCGAACGGGATCACGCACAGGATTGGGCCAAAGAACTCCTCCTGCGCGACGCGCATCCCGGGGGTGACACCGGCAAAGATCGTGGGTGGCATGAAATGGCCCGGTCGATCCAGCCGTTTGCCGCCCGTTACCAAGCGCGCACCTTCGGCCACGCCTGCGTCGCAGAGCGCCTCGATCCTTGAAAGCTGCCGTTCCGAGATCACCGGGCCGATGTCGGCCTTCTCGGCGCCGGGGCCGGTGACGCGCCTCCGGGCCTGGACGGCCAGCTTCTCGATCAGCGCGTCATGCACTTCGCGCTGCACCAGAAGGCGGGACCCGGCCGAGCAGATCTGCCCTGCATGGGTGAAGATGCCGCGCGCGGCATTCTGCGCGGTGCGGTCGAGATCGGCATCGGCATAGACGATGCCCGCGGATTTCCCGCCCAGTTCCATCACGCACGGTATGACCCGCTCCGCCGCGGCGCGCAGCACCGACTTGCCGGTGGCGACCGAGCCGGTAAATACGATGTGGTCGATATCGCCATGGGCGACCAGCGCCGCGCCCGCTTCGGGTCCATGGCCGCAAAGAATGTTCACCGCGCCCGCCGGCACGCCCGCGCGCTCGCAGGCTTCGGCGAAGAGGAAGAGGGAAAGGGGAGCATCCTCGGGAGACTTCAGCACCACAGTGTTGCCCGTGATCAGCGCGCATGCGATCGAGCGGGCGCCCACCGGCAGGGGCCCGTTCCAGGGCACGATCTGGGCCGAGACGCCGAAGGGCATGTGCTGGGTATAATCGACGATGCCGTCGCCAAGAGGGATCTGGCGGCCTTCCAGCTTGTCGGCCATGCCGCCGTAATAGGTCAGGTAGCGCTGGGTCAACTTGACCTCGTTATAGCCGTTGGCCAGCGTCTTGCCGTTGTCGAACATCTCTACCCGGGCGATCTCGTCGGCCAGTGGGTCTAGCTGGCGGGCGATCTCAAACATCAGATCCCCGCGCGCGGCGGGGGGCATTTGCAGCATGGCGCGGTCGTTGAAGGCCTCGCGGGCGGCGGCGACAGCCTGGTCGACCTCTGCGGTTCCGGCGCAGGCAACCTGGGCAATGGTCTCGCTAGTCGCCGGGTCGCCGACGTCGATGCGGCGGCCGTCAGCGGCCTCGACCCAGGCGCCGCCGATGAAGTTTCGCCAGAAGGGACGGATGCCTGTGGTCATGGTCGTGCCTGAGCCTTTCCTGCCGTATCCCTTCCGGGATAGTAGTACGCTGCAGGACTGGCGAATGCCGATTTCGGATGCCGCCATGACCGCAACGCATAGAGGGCGGAACACTCGCCTGTGGCCCGATCGGATTATCAGGGTGGCCGGCAAGCTCGGGTTGATATCGCGGACCGAGATCCAAATGCTCGGCCGCAGGGCCTGCCATGATCTGAAAATCGAAGTTCTCTTCGGCGCTCGACGATCCGACGCGGCATGCGATCCTGGTCCAGCTTGCCCGGGCCGCGTCGGACGCTTGTCATGCGCGGTCTGTTGCCTTGTCCCTGCGTCTGCGGCGGGCTGCCGCCCGGCGCGACGGCTATGTCGCTGCGCGCGAAACGGGACCGATATCCTATCCTCTTGGTTTGCCGGGCCCGCGCGCCGGGAACGGAGGTGGCTTTGGCGCCTGTCCCGCCCGGTGCGCGGTATTGTCTGACCCTCGACATCGACGCGCTCGATCCCGCGATCGCGCCGATGACCGGGACGCCTTCGTATGGGGGGTCCTCTATCAGGCGATGCTGGAATTGATCGCCTGGCTGGCGACGAGCCGGCAGGTCGTGGGGCTGGATCTGGTCGAGGTGGCGCCCGATCACGACCCGCCGGGGGTGACCTAGATCCTGGCTGCGCAGCTCTTGATGAACACAATCGGGCGGTTCATGCACCACCGCCGGGGCGGAGCGGGGCCCGTGCCCGCCGCCGTAGCCCGTGCTGGACAATCGGCGGCGATCGTGTTTCCTGAACGGGCTTGGCGGGGCTGCGGCGTCGCACGGGACGGGGGGGCGGCGGAACGTCATGGAAATCCGTTGGCTTGAAGATTTTCTCAGCCTTGTGGACACCCGCAATTTTTCGCGCTCGGCCGAGGCGCGCTATACCACCCAGCCCGCCTTCAGCCGCCGCATCAAGAGCCTTGAAGAATGGCTGGGGGCGCCGCTTTTCAACCGCACAAACCAGCCGATCAGCCTGACCCCGGCGGGGGAGCGCTTTCGCCCGGTGGCCGAAGAGGTGCTGCGCCGCCTCTTTCAGGGTCGGGACGACGCGCGCCGGGTCGACGATTTCAACGCCTCGACGATCCGCTTCGCCGCCACCCACAGCCTGTCGCTGACCTTCTTTCCGAAATGGCTGCAATCCATCGAGGCGCATAGCCACGTCTTCAATACCCGGCTCGATTCCAACCAGTTCAGCGACTGCGTGCAGGCGCTGCTTCGGGGCGATTGCCACTTCATCATCACTCACACCCATCCCAGCATCGAGATCAACCTGCCACCCGTGCATTTCACCTCGAAGGTGGTGGGCGCCGACCGGCTGCTGCCGGTGTCGCTGGCAGACGATTCCGGCCAGCCGATCGACCGGCTGCCGGGGGCCGAGGACGATCCGGTGCATTATCTGGCCTATGCCGAAACCTCGGCGATCGGGCGTGCGGTCGAGAACATGCTGGCCCATGCGGTCACACCGATCCACCTGCGCCGGGTGTTCGTCTCGCATCTGGCGGGGGTGCTGAAATCCATGATCCGCGACGGGCGTGGCCTGGCCTGGCTGCCCGAAACCAACGTGTCGGGCGAGCTGGGTGCCGGCGGCCTGGTGCTGGCGGGCGGCGACGAATGGGTCGTGCCGGTGGAGGTGAGCCTGTTTCGTTCGCGCGAGCCGCTGCCGTCTATGGCCGAGGAGTTCTGGGCCGCGCTGGAGGACGAGCCAGCGCCGCCGCGATGATGCGCGCCGCGCATCGGGCAAGGCCAAGCTTGCATTAGCCAATCCGTCGGGCCGCCGGTAGGTCTGAAACATCGGAAGATGTTGCGGGGCCGGCGGATGCAGGCGGATCGATCGAAGAAACGGGTGGCACTGCTGGGCCTCATGCTCGAGAGCAACAGCTTTGCGCCGGTGACCACGAAGGACGATTTCCTCGACCGGCTTTATGTCGCCGGAGACGAGTTCCTTGCCGAGTTGCGCGCGCGCGAATCCCGTCTGCCGACCGAGCTGCGCAGTTTCTGCAACGCGATGAACGGCGCGGCGGACTGGCAGCCCGTACCGATACTGATCGGTCTGGTCGAGGCCGGCGGGCCGATCGACCACAGATTCTACCGCCACACTCTGGATGAGATGCGCCGCCGGCTGATCGCGGCGATGCCGTTGGATGCGGTCTATATCTGCAATCACGGCGCGATGATCACCACCGAGAACCGCGACCCCGACGGCGAGATCTTCGCCATGGTGCGTGAGATCGCGGGTCCGGACGTGCCGGTAGTCGCGACGCTGGATCTGCACGGCAATGTCTCGGACCGGATGGTCGCCTCGGCGGATGTGGTGATCGCCTATCGCACCAACCCCCATGTCGACATGGCCGCCCGCGGCAAGGAGGCGGCGGCGACGCTTCTTGAGATGTTCGGCGGGCTGAAGCCCGGGGCCGCGCTGATCCGCCTGCCGGTGACGCCGCCGACGGTGACGCTGCTGACGGCGACGGGACCCTATGCCGATCTGATCGATTATGGCCAGTCGCTGATCGACGGCGATATCCTGAATGTCTCGATCCTGGGGGGCTTCGCCTATGCGGACACGCCCAAGAACGGACTGGCGATCATCGTAACCGCGCGAAGCGGCCAGCCCGCCGCGGAAACGTTAGCACAGAAGATCGCCACCTATGCCTGGCGCGATCACGCGCGCTATCTGCCCAAGCTGACCTCGCTGCAGGACGCTGTGGCGCAGGCGGTGCGCGTGGGCGAGGATCCGGCGCTTGCCCCGGTGATCCTGGCCGATGTGGCAGACAATCCGGGCGGCGGCGCCAACGGCAACACGACCTATATCCTCGAGGCACTGCTGCGCGCCGGGGCGCAGGGCGCGGTGCTGGGCGTCTTCAACGATCCAGCCCTGGCCAATGAGGCCCGGCAACTGGGCGAGGGCGCCTGTTTTCGCGCGGTCTTCAACCGGGAGCCGCCTGACGAATTCTCGCAACGTTTCGTCGCCGAGGCCCGGGTGCTGCGCCTGCGCGACGGCGATTGCGTGGGGCGGCGGGGCTTCTATGCCGGTCGGAGGCTGAATCTGGGGACCACCGCGCTCTTGGATCTGGGCGGGGTGCGGGTGGTGGTGATCTCGATCCGCACCCAATGCGCCGATCCGGTCTTCTTCGAGATGATGGGGATCGACATCGGCGTGGAGCGGTCGGTGACGGTCAAGTCGCGTGGTCATTTCCGCGCGGGCTTCGACGAGTTTTTCGGCCCCGACCAGGTGATCGAGGTGGATGCGCCGGGGCTGTCGTCGCCGGTTCTGACGCGGTTCGATTTCAAGAACCTGCCGCGGCCGGTCTTTCCGATCGACCGCGAGGTCACCTGGCCGGCGGAGGACGTGCGATGATCACCCAGATCACGGCGAAGCCGCAGCGCGATCTGGCGACGATCGAGACGCCGGCGCTGGTGCTGGACCAGACGGCACTCGCGCGCAACACCGCGCGGATGACCGCGCGGATGCGGCAACACGGCGTGCGCCTGCGGCCGCACATGAAAAGTGCCAAGTCGATCGACGTGGCACGCCATGCGCTGGAGGGGAATTTCGGGGGCATTACCGTCTCGACCCTGAAGGAGGCCGAATATTTCGCCGGGCACGGCATCACGGATATCACCTATGCCGTCAGCATCATCCCCGAAAAGCTGCCGCGGGTGGCGAAGCTCTTGCAGCGAGGGATCAAGGTTTCGGTGATTACCGATCAGGTTTCGGTCGCGAAGCGCATCGACCGGCTGGCGCGGGAGCTGGGGATCATCCTGCCGGTGCTGATCGAGATAGATTGCGGCGAGCGCCGCGCCGGGGTTCTGGCCGAATCCGAGGAGCTGCTGGAGCTGGGGCAGGTGCTGAACCGGCTGCCCTGCGTCACGCTGGCGGGGGTGCTCACCCATGCCGGGCATTCCTATCACGGCCGCGCGATCGACGAGATCCAGAGGGTCGCGGAAGACGAGCGTCGCGCCGCCGTCACCGCCGCCGTGCGCCTGCGCGCGGCTCGCCTGCCCTGCCCGGAGGTCAGTGTCGGCTCGACCCCGACGGCGGTGCATGGCCAGAGCTTCGAGGGCGTGACCGAGGTGCGCTGCGGCGTCTACATGCTTGGCGACGTCTTCCAGAGCGAGATCTTTTCGTTGAGCCGTGACGACATCGCGGTGTCGGTGCTGGCCACCGTCATCAGCCACCGGCGCGACATGAACAGCGCGCTGATCGACGCGGGCGCGCTGGCGCTGTCGAAGGATCGTAGCACCGGTGCACCGGGCCTGCCCGAAGATGCGGGTTACGGGCTGGTGATGACACAGGACGGCCGCCGCCATATCGCCGGACTGCGCGTCGGGCAGGTCTATCAGGAGCACGGGATGCTGGTCTCGGACGGGCCGTTCCCCTTCGAGAGTCTGCCGGTCGGCGCCCGGGTGCGGGTGCTGCCCAACCATGTCTGCATGACTGCGGCGATGTATGATGCCTATCACGTCGTCGCCTGCGGCGACCGGGACGAGATGCTGATCTGGTCGCGGGTCAACGGCTGGTAGCGGCGCCGCTCCCTCAGGACTGCAGCAACCGCACCACCGCCTCGATCTCGACCGTCATGTTGCCGGGCAGCGATCCCATCCCGATGGCCGAGCGTGCGTGGTGGCCGCGCTCTCCCAGCACCTCGGCGAGGAGATCCGAGCAGCCGTTGATCACCTGTGGATGATCGGTGAATTCGGGCGTCGCGTTGACCATGCCGAAGATCTTGAGGAAACGGATGTTATCGAGGCTTCCGGTCTCGGCCTTCAGGGCGGCGAGGATCTCGAGCCCGGTCAGGCGGGCGTGCTGATAGGCCTCTTCCACCGTCACGTCGGTGCCGACCTTGCCGGTGTGGCGCCCGCCCTCGGGGCGGTGAGGCCCCTGGCCCGAGACATAGAGAAGATTGCCGTCGCGGCGCACGGGCACGTAGGATCCCCCGGGCGCACGCGGGGGCGGCAGGGCCAGGCCAAGGGCGGTCAGGCGGGCTTCGGCGCTGTGGCTGTCTTGTGGCATCGGCGGGCCTTTCTCGGCGGGCGGTTAACGGGTCACGCCCAGCTGGGGGCGGCGCTCCCACGGGCCGTCGGTCGTGCGGACCCAGGCCCGCTCGTAGAGATAGGCCGTGGTGCAGGCATGGCGCGGCAGCAGCAGAAGCCGATCGCCGACTTGGTGTGAGGTACCGCGCACGACGCTGTGCTCTTCCGACATCAGCACGATCTCGCCCTCGGTGCGGAAGCGTTCGGCCAGCGGCTTGTCGGGCGAGATCGCCTTGACGCCGGCGTCCAGCGTGACCGTGCCGCCATGGCGCGATACCACGGTGGCCAGCACGAAGGCGGCGGGGATCCAGTCCAGATCGGCCAGTTCGCGATCGTGCTGGTCGCTGGAGAAGGTCCAGCTGCCGGGAGAGACATAACGCGCCCCATGCTTGGGCCAGAGGTCGTAGGAATAGCTGCCGCCCGCGACCAGATCGGCGCCGAGGCCGAGGCTTTCGATCTGGCGGTTCAGGACGTCGAGCGCGGCGGCCTCGGCCGCAACCGCCGCGATGCGGCCGGCGCGCGGGCCGCCGAGGTGGCCGTCGTAAAGGTGCCAGCCCTCGAACCGGCCGAGCTCCGCCAGGGTGCGGGCGAGGGCGACGGCGGATTGGTTCATCTGCGCGCCGGTGCGTCCCATGCCGGGATCCAGATCGACGCGCAGACCAATGTTGGCGGGCGCCCCCGCCAGCGCCGCCCGCCAGACCGTAAGGCCGGCATCCGAATCCACCAGCGCCGCGAACCGGGTCTGCGGATGGGCGTGGGCTAACTGTATCAGCCGGGCGATATTGGCCGGGTTCACGCTGGGATAGGCCCAGGTCACGGTCTGGGCGCCGGTGCCTGCAACCAGGGCGACCTCGGCCAGAGTGGCGGCCTTGAAGGCCTCGACGCCCCGGGCGCGGCAGGCCTGGACGATCCAGGCGGCGCGGTGGGTTTTGACATGCGGCATCAGGCGCCCGGGCCCGCCGGCACCGGCGATGGCGCGGTCGAGATTGCGCAGCACGCCCGCCTCGCAAATCACGAAAGCGGGGGTCTCCGCGCCGGCCGGCGGCAGAAGACCGCCCTGCCATAGGAAACGCGGACGCTCGCTTGGGGCCTTGGTGGCGGTCGGGGTGTCCGCCATCATATCAGACCCGGGCCCTGCCGTCGACGACGGTGCCGCCGATCACCATCGCGACGGCGGCGAGCTGTTCGTCGGCGCGGATCACCTCGCCCACCACATCGACATGTTCGACGACCTCCTTGCGCAGGGTCAGGATGGTCGCGTCGCCCGCCGCGCCGGGGCGCAGGCTGCCCAGATCGTCGCGCCGGATCGCGCGGGCGGCGTTTTCCGTGGTAGCACGCACCACATCCGCAAGCGGCATCCCCAGCGCCAGGAACTTCGACATCACCGCCAGAAGGTCATGCGCCGGCCCATCGACGCAAAGGGTGTGCACGTCGCTGCTGATGACGTCCGGAGCGATGCCCTGATCCATCATCGCGCGGCAGGAGTCGAAGGAAAATCCGCCGTAGCCGTGGCCGATGTCGAAGATCACGCCGCGCTCGCGCGCCGCCAACACCTCGTCGCGGATCGAGCGGTTGGCATGGACCGGCGCGCCGGGGAAGGGGCGGAAGCAATGGGTCAGCACGTCGCCGGGGCGAAGCACGCGCAACACCTCTTCCTGGCTGGGGGGCGGCATGTCGATATGCGACATCACCGGCAGGCCCAACTGGTCAGCCACCTCGATCGCCAGCGTTAGTGGCGCGAGACCCGAAAGGCCGCCCGCCTTGTTGCCGATCCGCGCCTTCACGCCGACGATGATGTCGCGATTGTCGCGCGCGGCCCGCAGGCATTCGTGGGGATGCACCAGCCGCATGTCGCCACATTCGCCGACCATGACGTTCTCACTGAAGCCGAAGATGCCGGCGAAGGAGATGTTGATATAGGCAAGGATGCGGGGCAGGGCGGGTTCTATTACATGCTTGCGGAAACCCTTGAAATTGCCCGCCCCTGCCGATCCCGCATCGACGAAGGTGGTGGTGCCGCTACGTCGCGCGATCATGTCGGCATCCACGCCCAGCGACGTGCCGCCCCAATAGACATGGGTGTGCAGGTCGATCAGCCCGGGGGTGACAATCTTGTCCGTGGCATACAGGGTCTTCGCGGCCCGGTCGGCCGGGATGTCGCGCTCCAGCGCCGCGACGCGGCCGTCCTGAAAGGCCACGTCCCTTGGCGCGTCGATCCCCTGCGACGGATCAACGACCCGCCCACCCTTGACCACAAGATCATACATCTTGGCACTCCTCTTCGCTCATACATGGCGGGCGTTCAGGCATAATCCACCTCGACCCCCAGCCCTTCGGCACGGGCGCGGGCGCGGGCGAGGGCGAGGGTGGCGACCACCAGATCCTGCAGCGCGACCCCTGTGCCGTCGAAGAGGGTGATCTCTTCGTCCGAGGCGCGGCCCGGATGCGCGCCGATGATGACGGCCCCGATGCTGACGCGAATCGCGTCGTTAGGCAGCAGACCCGCGGCATGGGCGTGCTGACATTCGCCGAGGGTGATCGCCTGCTCGGCTTCGTCGACAAAGACGGCGGCGGCGGCGACCAGATCGGGGGCGAGTTCCTGCTTGCCCTTGGTGTCGGCGCCCATGGCGCTGATATGGGTGCCGGGTCGGATCCAGGCACGCTCGACCAGCGGCTTTTGCGAGGGGGTCACGGTGATCAGCACGTCGGCCGCGCGCGCCACGCCCTCGGGGTTGGGCATCGGGGCATAGTCGAGGCCCAGCCCGGTCACCACCTCGCCGAAGCGCGAAAGGTTCTCGGCCGACATGTCCCAGGCGCAGACCCGGCGGATCGGGCGCACCGCCAGCGTCGCGCGCAGCTGATAGGCCGACTGGCCGCCGGTGCCGATGATACCCATCGTCTCGGTCCCCGCCCGCGCGAGGTATTTGGTGGCGATGGCGCTGGCCGCGCCGGTGCGCATCCCGGTCAGGTAATTGGCGCTGACCAGTGCCGAGGCCATGCCGGTTTCAGGATCGAAGAGCAGGGTCGAGGATTGGTGGTTGGTCAGCCCGCGCCCCAGATTGTGGGGCCAGTAGCCGCCGGCCTTGAGTCCGAGGAAGGGCAGGCTGACATCGGCGCCGGTCTTCGCCCCGAAGACGGCGTCCTGATAGCCCACCATCTCGCGCAGGACGGGGTAGTTGCGGGCATCGCCCCGGGCCATTGCGGCAAAGGCGCCCTCGACCGCCGAGATCGCCTCTTCGATGCTGACCAGCTGCCGTGCCAGGGATTCGGGGATGATCGTCACCATGGCAGAGGCACCTAGTCCGATTCGAGGATGAATTCGTCGATCATCACGTTCATGCCGGCCAGAAGCCCGCCGTCGACCGGCAGGGCCACGCCGTTGATATAGGCGGCCTCGTCCGAGCCGAGGAAGGCCACCGCCTTGGCGATGTCCTCGGGCTCGGCAATGCGGCCCAGGGGATACCAGCGCGCGAGCTTCTTGAAGACGTCGGGATCCTTCTGCTGGCGAATGGTCCAGGTTTCGTTGTCGGTGCGCACCGAACCGGGGCAGACCGCGTTGCAGCGGATGCCGTGGGGCCCGTATTCGCTGGCCACCGACAGGGTGAGGTTGATGACGCCCGCCTTGGCCGCGCTGTAGGCGGGGTTGCCGAAGTAGCGCAGCCCGTTGACCGACGAGATGTTGACGATCGCGCCGCCCCCCCGCGCCTTCAGTCGCGGTATCATGGCCCGGATGCAGTGATAGGTGCCGGTGAGGGTGATCGAGATTTCGTGCTCCCAGCCGGGCAGGGTCATCGCCTCGAGAGTGCCGATATTGGTGTGGGCGGCGTTGTTGACCAGCAGGTTGACCGGGCCGAGCGCCGCTTCGGCTGTGGCGAAAGCGCTTTCCACCTCGGCGGGGTCGACGATGTCGGCCTTGACGAAGGTGGCGCGGGCGCCCTCCGCCTGCAGGGCGGCAAGGGTTTCTCGGCCGCGGGCGGCGTCGATTTCCAGCACCGCGACGGCGGCGCCCTCGGCGGCCAGCTGCAGGGCGATTGCGCGGCCAATGCCGTGTCCGGCGCCGGTGACTAGGGCGACGGTCTGGGCGTGTCGCGGCATGGCTCGCTCCTTGTTGCAGCTCAGCTGAGGGCGGCGCGGATCCAGTCGAGGGACTGAAGCCGCATATGCCCGTAGTTATAGAATGCGATCGAACTGGCGCCGGCGCGGCGCAGCGCCTGGACGGCTCCGGTGACCTCGGCTGCGCCCTCCAGATTGGGATAGGTCGGGCGCAGAATGAAGCCGAGGCTGGCCTCGTCGCCCACCTTAGCGCGGACCTCCGCCACGTCGGCTGTGATCGCCTTCACCCCTGTCTGATAGGCGGGGATCTCCAGACGGTCGGCCTGAGCGGAGAGTTTCACCAGATCGCTGCCCTCGACCCAGGCCTTCGAATTCGGAGTTTGCGTCGTGGGGATCACCGAGAGCGCCACGGCGGGCGGCAGGACGGCGCGGACCTCGGCGATCAGGCTCGCCACCACATCGGCCCGCCAGGCGAGGAAGGCCTGCCAATCGGGATCGGTCTGCGGATCTTGGGCGGGTTCAGTGCCGCCGGCAAGGAAGGCCTCCAGCGTCACGCGGGTGCGGGCACGCAGGGCCTCGGGGTCGAGGCCCGCGCGCCGGGCGCCGCGGCAGCAGGCATCGCAAAAGCACATCCCCAGCAGGGTTTCAACCTGAGGCGTCAAGGCGATCAACTCGAATTCGTGGTGATGGCCATGGCGGAAGGCCTGCCAACCGGGGGTTTCGACAGAAATCTCGGCTATCGGGTAATTGCTGCCCAGATCGACGCAGAGCGCCACCAGATAGGCGCGCACCTCGGGTTGGGCGGGGCAGAGCGAATTGTAGAGCGGATCGCCAAAGGCGTTCCGCGCCACCATATCCGGATGGGCGATGCCAAGTGGGGTGTTATGCAGGCCCACGGTCCACGCGGTCTGGCGCAGTTGGGGATCGGCGCGGGCGATTTCACGCAGGGCATCGAATTCGGCGACCATCGGATTGACGCGCGGCTTGAGACGACCGTAGCGCTGCGTGTCGGGCTTGAAATAGACAGTGCCGTCGTCGGGGAAATAGACCTTGCGGTGCGGGGCGTGGGGGCGCAGGAACTTGCCGGCGTGATAGCTGGCAGCCAGCGCGATTCCGTTGAGGCCCGCCTCGCGGATCCGGGTGACGACTTCGGGCGTGCCATCCTCGGCCAGATCCCAAGCATAGGTGTAGATCACGTTGCGCATCAGCCGACCCTTCCCGGCGCATCTCGCCAAGCCGCCGTCGCCTTGAGACATCCGGGCGTCCCAAAAGTGCTATCGTAGCGCCCGCGAGGCGGCCAATGCTTTAGAGACATGACGAGATCCAGATTTCGCATTCGCAATCGTGCTTGCCCGCGCCCTAAGGTGGCACGACATCCGAAGCGGCCGGCGCAGGCCGATCCCGAGCAGGAGGTTTGCGAGATGCAGAACATCGTTGTCACCGGCGGAAGCGGCAAGGCGGGCCGGGCAGTCTGCCGCGATCTGGTCGCGCAGGGCTACAGGGTGCTGAACCTCGATGTGGCGCCGTCGAAGGATCCGGTCTGCCCCTATTTGAAGGTGGACCTGACCGACCTGGGTCAGGTGATCGAGGCGCTGCAATGGCACAGTGGCAAGGACCACCCGTTCCGACCTTTCGCCACGCCCGACGCGATTGTCCATCTGGCCGCGATCCCCGCGCCCGAGCTGCAGACCGACATCGCGATCTTCACCAACAACACCATCTCGACCTACGCGGTTTTCGACGCCGCCGCCCGGCTGGGAATCAAGCGCGTGGTCTGGGCCTCGAGCGAGACAACCCTTGGTTTGCCCTTCAGCCCCGACAATCCGCCCGCCTATGCGCCGGTGGACGAGGCCCATCCAATGCGTCCTGAAAGCGCCTATTCGCTGTCGAAGGACCTGGGAGAGGAGATGGCGCGCCAATACCATCGCTGGAACCCGGAAATGACCTTCATCGGCCTGCGCCTGTCGAATGTCATGGAACCGGGCGACTACGACAATTTCGCCAGCTGGCAGGACGATCCGCATATCCGGCAGTGGAACATGTGGGCCTATATCGACGCGCGCGACTGCGCACAGGCGGTCCGCAAAAGCCTGCATGCCGAGGTGGAAGGCGCCGAGAATTTCATCATCGCCAATGCCGATACGGTGATGGAACGTCCCAACGCCGAGCTGCTGGCGCAGGTCTTCCCAGGGCTGGAGTTGCGGCGCAAGGTGCGCCCGCACGAGACCCTGCTGAGTATCGACAAGGCGCGCGACATGCTGGGGTTTTCCCCCGAATTTTCGTGGCGCGACAGGGGGTAAGGCAGCGCCGCCATCCGGGCGCGCGCAAGTTCCAAGGCGCATGAATCCAAGATTGGTGCGGCCCGGCGAAGCGGGTTTGCCGCACTCCGCGTTTTGCGAACAGGAAACGTCCTTAAGCAGTTTTCGAACTATGCCGCAGTCACATACTGCCATGCGATAATTCTATTATCTTCGTTGTTTTTCTCGTCGCACAGTTCCCCATCCCCAGTGCCGACATTTCCAGATCGGCTGCGAGGATGGCTCGACCAACAGCGAGGCGCGACATAAAAGGAGAATAGCGCAAATGAAACTCTCTATGTGGAAAGCCTTTGCCGCGGCGGTAGTGACGTCGGGCATACTTGGTGCGCAGGCACCGGCCCAGGCAGAAACCCAGGTTAATTTCACGGTCGCACAATACAGTTCCAAGACCGGCCCGTTCTTCAAGAAGGTGGCGGCCGATTTCGAAAAGCAAAATCCTGGAATTCACGTCAAGGTCACGGTCATTCCGTGGGACACGTTGCTACAGCAACTGACCACCGATATCGCCGCCGGCACCGCGCCGGACATCTCAATCATCGGAACGCGCTGGCTGCTCGATTTTTCCTCGCAGGGCGTAGCCGAGCCGCTGAATTCCTTCCTCGAGCCGAAGTTCAAATCGACCTTCATCGGGACATTCATGGATCCCTCGGTGATCGACGGCAAGATCATGGGCCTGCCGGTCGCGGCTTCGGCGCGGGCAATGATGGTGAACACCGACCTGTTCAAGAAGGCCGGCGCCAAGCTTCCGACGACCTGGAACGGCGTCTACGAGGCGGCTCAGAAGATCTCGAAACTGCCGGGTGATTTCGGCTTCGGGCTGCAGGGCAAGAGCATCGAGACTGATGCCTATTACTACTACGCGCTCTGGACCTTCGGCGGCGACATCCTGAACAAGGACGGCACCAGCGGGCTGGATTCGCCCCAGGCGATCGAGGCCGCAAGCTTCTACAAGAAGATGATCGACGAGCATCTGACCCAGCCCTCGCCCACCGATTACACCCGCGAGGACGTGTTCAACCTGTTCAAGCAGGGCAAGGTCGGGATGATCTTCACCTTTCCGATGCTGATCCCGCAGATCAAGAAGGAAGCGCCCAATCTGCACTACAAGGTCATGCCTTTCCCAAAGAAGGCACGCGAGGCGACCTATGGCGTGACCGATACGCTGATGATGTTCAAAAGCTCGAAGGTCAAAAAGGCGGCCTGGAAGTTCATCAAGTTCGCCTATCAGGACAAGTATCGCAGCGAATTTGACCGCAACGAAGGCTTCCTGCCGGTGATCAAGAACGTGGCGTCGGAAGATTACTACAAGACCAATCCGGATATCGCGGCCTTCGCCGCCGGCCTTCCCTACGCCAAGTTCGCGCCCACGATTGCGAACTGGGAACAGATCGCCGACACCACCGTCCGGGCGCTGCAGCAGATTTACCTGGATCAGAAATCGCCGAAAGAGGCGCTGACGGCGGCCGCGGGGCAGATCAACAAGATCCGCGGCAAGAAGTAACCCGATCCCCGGCCCGGGGCGCACCGCGAAGCTTCCGAAAGCCGCGCGCCCCGGGTCTAACCGTCTGGCGACCCGAGGGTCGCGGGAAATGGCCGTGTCACCGGTAGGGCCCATGAAACCACTGCGTCAGTCCGTTCCCCTTCTGATGATCCTTCCCAGCCTGGCCCTGGCCGTGATCATCATCGGCTATCCGATACTCGAGCTGGCCTGGATGTCGGTGCAGGAGGTCAGCCGCTTCGGCCAGATGCGCGGCTTCAACGGCGCCGACAATTACCTCGCGGTGTTCAGTGACCCGATCTTTCTGGGCTCGCTCTGGCGCACGGTAATCTGGACGGTCGCCGTGGTCGGCGGGACGCTGGTCACCTCCCTGCCGATCGCGATCATCCTGAACGACGATTTCTACGGCCGGGGCCTCGCGCGGGTGATTGTGATGCTGCCCTGGGCGATCTCGCTGACGATGACGGCGATCGTCTGGCGGTGGGCGCTCAACGGGCGGGCGGGGCTGCTCAACGCATCGCTGATGGATCTGCATATCCTCGACAAGCCGATCGAATGGCTGGCCACCGCGCCGCTTGGCTTTACCGTCGAGATCCTGATCGGCATTCTGGTGTCGATCCCCTTCACCACGACGATCTTGCTCGGAGGGCTCGCCTCGTTGCCGCAGGATGCCTACGAGGCCTCGACCGTGGACGGCGCGACGCCGTGGAACCAGTTCCGCTATATCACCCTGCCGCTGATGAAGCCCTTCCTGAACATCGCGGTGGTGCTGAACGTGATCTATGTCTTCAACTCGTTGCCGATCATCTGGGTGATGACCGAGGGCGGCCCCGCGAACGGCACCGACATCCTGGTGACCTACCTTTACAAGCTGGCCTTTCGCTTCGGGCAATTGGGCGAGGCGTCGGCGATCTCGCTCATCATGTTCGCGCTACTGTTCGTCTTCACCACGATCTACGTGATCCTGGTGATGCGCAACGAGCGCAACGAAGCCGATCTGGCCGACTTGGAGAGCGATGCGGCGGAGGAGGCGGCCTGATGTCGACCAAGCTGAAGAAGACGATCCTTTACTGGGCGCTGCTGTCGCCACTGGTGGTGGTGATCCTGTTTCCCTTCGCGGTGATGTTCGACACCGCTGTGCGCCCGCGCGACGAACTGTTCGTCTTTCCGCCGCGCTGGGGGTTCAGCCACTTCGCCTGGCATAATTTCGCGATCATGTGGAAAGAGACGAATTTCGGCGGGGCGCTACTCAACAGCCTTTACGTCAGCTTCGGCGCGACCGCGCTGGCGCTGGTGCTAGGGGTGCCCGCGGCCTATGCGCTGTCGCGCCACCGCTTCCGCGGCAAGGGGCTGTATCGGCAGTTCCTGCTGTGGACCCAGATGATGTCGCCCATCGTTCTGGTGCTGGGGCTGTTTCGGCTGATCGTGCAGATGGGGATGGTCAACGACCTGAATTCCCTGGTTCTGACCTATGCCGCCTTCTACATGGCCTTCACCATCTGGATGCTGCAGAACTATTTCAACACCATCCCGCGCGACCTGGAAGAGGCTGCCTGGATCGATGGCGCCACGCTGATAGGGAGCCTCTTTCGGATCTTCCTGCCGCTTGCCGTGCCGGCGATGGTGGTGACCGCGATCTACACCTTCATCAACAGCTGGAACGAATTCGTGCTGGCGCTGACGATGATGCGCTCGTCTGACAAATACACGTTGCCGGTGCAGATCTATTCGCAGGTTGCGGGCCGCTATCAGGTGAACTGGAACGACGTGATGGCGGCGACGGTGCTGGCAACGGTGCCGGTGGCGATCGTGTTCTCGTGGCTGCAACGCTACCTGATCCGCGGCATGTCGCTGGGCGCCGTGAAATAGCCGTGCCCGCCGGGGCTGCCCGGGGGCCAACAGGGAAAAACCTATGTCTTCAGTCGGAATTCGCAATGTGGTCAAGAGGTTCGGCTCGCTTGACGTGGTACACGGGATCAACCTGGAGATCCGGGATGAGGAATTCGTCGTCCTCGTCGGGCCGTCGGGCTGCGGCAAGTCCACGCTCTTGCGGATGATCGCGGGGTTGGAGACGATCAGTGAAGGCGAGATCGCTTTCGGCGACCGCGTGGTGAACGAGGTGCCGGCGCGCAACCGCGATGTGGCGATGGTGTTCCAGAATTACGCGCTCTATCCGCATATGAGCGTGGCCGACAACATGGGCTTCAGCCTGAAGCTGCGCAAGCATCCGAAGGAGGAGATCAAGCGCCGCGTCGGTCAGGCGGCCGAGATCCTGAACCTGAAGAAATACCTTGGCCGGTCGCCCCGGCAGCTTTCGGGTGGGCAGCGCCAGCGCGTGGCGATGGGCCGGGCGATCGTGCGTGACGCGGAGGTATTCCTTTACGACGAGCCGCTTTCGAACCTTGACGCGAAATTGCGGGTCTCGATGCGGACCGAGATCAAGGCGCTGCATCAGCGGCTGAAGACGACCTCGATCTACGTCACCCATGACCAGATCGAGGCGATGACCATGGCCGACCGCATCGTGGTGATGAACGCCGGCCGGGTCGAGCAGATCGGCACGCCGCTGGAGCTTTACGACCAGCCCGCGAACCT
>JASBUM010000229.1 GCA_030147905.1 Acidimangrovimonas sp. | reverse complement strand
GAGCGGACCAGCGGGGCTGGAGCTGTTCGACCACGCGCTTGCGCCGGTCTCGGAACTGCCGGTGCGCGAGGTGATCTCGGCGGTCCATATCCTGAGCGACCTCACCCTCGGGCTGGGCGAGGTGGTCCACGACTATCTCGGGGGCCGCTAGGCTGCGCCCCGGGCGAGGTGCATGCGGGGCGCATCGGGTCTCCGGACACGGCGGGACGCGCGCGGCCGCCTGGCGAGAGAGCATGCCGCACCGGGCGGGGGGCCCACATCGTGGAGAGGTCTGCCCGGTGATGCCTGAGCTATGCGCGCGGGCTTTCGCTTCCTGCTCGGGTCGTGGTCCCTAGGCCTCGGCGGCGGGCAGGGGCGTCTCTCCCTCGGCGGGCGCGCGGTGGCGGCGCTGTGCCAGATAGCTGGCGGCCCCGGTCAGTGCGGCGAAATCGTCGGCGATGACGCGGACGGCGAAATTCTGCATGAAGCCCGCGAAACGGCCCTTGTCGCGAAAGGCCTCGCCGAAGCCCAGCGGCGCCAGATGGCTGGCGAAGGCGCGCGCCACGCCCCCGGCAAGGTAGATCCCGCCGAACGGCAGATGGGTGAGGGCGAGATTGCCCGCCTCGGCGCCCAGAAGCCGGACAAAGATCCGTGCCGCGCGCTCCGCTGTCGGGTCCGAACCTGCGGCGAGCGCGGCCATGATCTCGGCCGCGCTGATCTCGGCATGGCTGCCGGCCTCGGAGGCGGCCCACGCGTAGATCCGTTCAAGCCCGCGGCCCGAAAGCACGTCCTCGACACCGGGAAAGCCGTGCACGGTCTCGACGAAACGGGCGAGGCGCAACTCCTCTTCGGTGCGCACCGGCAGGTTGACATGGCCGCATTCCGACGCGGCGACAAGGCGCCCGGCCGCGGTCTCGTGGACGGGCGCTGCGTTGAAGCCGGTGCCGACCCCGATCACCAGCCGCGCCGCATGGCGCGGCGGCGGCGCTGCGGGGCCGTCGAGGACCGGCAGCAAGGCCTCGGACGCCAGCGCGTCCAGCGCATGGCCCTGCGCCTGAAGATCGTTCAGGATCGCCACGTCCTGCGCGCCGGTCGCCTCGGCCAGCATCGCCGGCTCGATCGTCCAGTCGAGATTGGTCATGCTCGCAATGCCGTCGCGCACCGGGCCGGCTGCGGCGACGCAGGCGCCCTGACAGGTGACGCCGCCTTCCTCCTGCGCAAGATAGCGCCGCAGGATCGGGCCGAGGCCGGGGAATTCCGCATTCCGGAACCGGCGGACCGAGCCGTCGATCAGCCGGCCGCCGCGGGCAAGGCCCACGCGGGTATTGGTGCCGCCGATGTCGGCGACGAGCGTCAGGGCTTGCAGGGGCAGGGGCATCGGGCTCTCCGCAGGGGTCGATCAGCGCGCCAGGGCCTTGGCGAGGGCGTGATAGGACGCTTTCGGGGTGCGCTGCAAGCTTTCGAAGTCGACATGGACGAGACCGAAGCGCTTTTCATAGCCCAGCGCCCATTCGTAATTGTCCAGAAGCGACCACACGACATAGCCGCGCACCGGCACGCCCGCGTCGATCGCGCGCCGCACGGCTTGAAGATGGGCGTCTAGAAAGGCCGTGCGGGCATGATCCGCGACGCCACCGCGACCGGGCGTGTCATCGGCCGACATGCCGTTTTCGGTGATGTAGATCGGCAGGTCGCCGCTGTAGTCGCGCCGGATGCGGGTCAGAAGCCGGTAGAGGCCCTCGGGGTAGATCTCCCAGCCCATGGTCGTCCGGGGCAGGTCGCCCGCGCTCTCCGACAGTGCGGGCCACGGCCCCGACGCCGGCGCGATCAGCTTGCGCGTGTAGTAGTTGACGCCGAACCAGTCCAGAGGACGCGCGATCGCGGGCAGGTCCGCTTCCCATCCCGCGGGCAGATGCGGGGCGAGCGCGTCAAGCGCGGTCTCGGGATAGCGGCCGGTCAGCATGGCGCCGGCGAACCAGCGGTTGTAGATCGCGTCATAGCGGTCGGCGGCGGCGGCGGCCTCGGGGCTGTCGTCGGCAGGCGCGGCATGTTCGAAATTGCACACCGCACCGAGGTTCGGCTGCCCCTCGGCGCGCAGCGCGTCGATGGCGCGGCCATGGGCAAGGCCCACGTGATGCATGGCGCGGGCGGCGGCGCGGATGTCGCGCAGACCGGGCGCGTGGTGGCCGAGGAAATGCGAAAGCCAGGCCACGCACCATGGCTCGTTGATCGGCGCGACCGACCACAGCCGATCGCCGATCCGCGCCGCCACCTGCCGGGCGTAATCGGCGAACCAGTCGGCGATGCCGGGGTTGCGCCAGCCGCCAAGATCGGCCAGCGCCGAAGGCAGTTCCCAGTGATAGAGCGTCAGCGCGGGCTTCAGCCCGCGTTCGCAGATCCCGTCCACCAGCCGGTCATAGAAGTCGAGCCCGGCGGGATTGGGTTTGCCGCGCCCCTCGGGCAGGATCCGCGCCCAGGACGTCGAGAACCGGTAAAGGTCGAGATTGGCGCCCGCCACAAGGTCCAGATCCTCGGCCCAGCGATTGTAATGGTCGCAGGCGCGGCGGCCGTCCTCGGCGCGCACCACGTTGCCGGGCGTCGCCGCGAAACTGTCCCAATGGGTGGAGCCGGCGCCACCCTGGCCGTGGCCCTCGATCTGGTAGGCCGAGGTGGCGGTGCCGAAAAGAAAGCCCTCGGGGAAATCCCCGCGGCCCATTTGCATGGCCGCCGGTGCCGGATCGGCGGCCGTCCGGCGCGTGGCGGTCGAATCGGGTGGTGTCGTCATCGCGGGCGTCTCCGTCTGGGCGGGGCTTCGTTCATCGGCCCAGGCCGTCCCAGCCCGCCACCGGTGCCGGGGCCGGGCCGGTCGACTGGCCCACGGTCAGTTCAGCCTCGAGCAGGCGGTGGCGCACCTCCCGTTCAGGGCTTGCGACCTGTTCAAGCAGCATCCGCGCCGCCTGACGTCCGGCCTCGCGCACCGATGAACGGGTAGCGGTGAAGATCGGCACGTCATCACCGTTGCGCAGATAGGACAGGTCGTCGTCATGGGTGATGACCGACACGTCCCGCCCCATCCGCAGGCCGCGTTCCTCGATCGCGCGCCGCGCGCCGATGGCCGACATCATCGACGAGACCAGGAAGGCGGTGGGCGGGGCGGCATTGGTCAGCATCCGCCGCGCCGCAGAATAGCCGTGGGTCTCGGTCATCTCGCTGGCCTCCATCAGCGCGGGGTCCGGCTCGATCCCGCGGGCGCGCAGCGCCTGTTCGTAGCCGTGCCGCCGGCGGATGGCGAAATCCATGAATTCGAGCCCGTTGATGAGCGCGATGCGACGATGGCCGAGGTCCAAAAGGAAGTCGGTGGCGCGCTGAAAGGCGCGCCGGTTGTTGACGTCGAGCCACGAATAGGGGGCCTCGGCGCCGGTCGCGCGGCCATGGACGACGAAGGGGATCTGGATCTCGTGCAGCAGCGCGATCCGCGGATCGGCCTCATGCGGGGCATGGACGATGACACCGTCGACGGCGCCGCGGCTTTTCAGTTCTCGGTAGGTGCGCGCCTCGTCCTCGTCGTTGACCACGCTGAGCAGCATGTCGTAGCCCATCCGCGAATAGACCTCGCCGGCGCCGGCGACGAAATCGGCGAAGACGGGGTTGACGATCTCGTGCCGGCTGGAGACGGAGATCACGTGCCCGATCGCCATCGCCCGCCCGGTGGCCAGCCGGATCGCCCGTGCATTGGGCCGGTAATTGAGCCGCCGCGCCGCCGCGATCACGCGTTCGCGCGTCTCCTCCTTGACCTCCGGATAGCCGTTGAGCGCACGGCTGACCGTCGTCGGCGAGAGGCCGAGCTTCTGCGCCAGTTCCCTCAGATTCATCGCTGTCCGGATCCAAAGCGGTTTAACTGCCGGTGACTTTAGCCGCCGCTTCGGCGTCGGTCAAAGCCAAAGCGCGGCCCGGGGCAGGCGGATAATGGCTTGGGATCAGGTGCTTGTCTTCCCAATGTCGTGAACGGATTGACACCGGACCCGTGATCGGAGAA
>JASBUM010000156.1 GCA_030147905.1 Acidimangrovimonas sp. | reverse complement strand
TCGTTCTGTGGCTGCCGCATCTGCTGGGCTACAAGGGCTGACGGGCGGCGCGGCACGATCGGGCGGCCGGCGCGGGCGGGCCGCCCCCGCCGCGGCGGCGTCGACCTTTCCGGCGGGGGCATGCCGGCGGATGGGCCGGGCTGCGCCGGCGTCCAGCGCGACGGGCGCGCGCGCGGCATCCTCTTGCTTGACAGCGCGCGCGGCGCAGGGAACCCTGTTCGCGGGGATGCCCGCCATCCGGTGACGCGCCGGCCAGTGCCGCCGCCGGGCGCCGGAGGATCCGAACCCCGCAACGCGAGGAAGCCATGCAAGCGCGTGACGCATCCGACCGCGCCGTCACCAGCGTGACGACCGAGCCCTTCGAGGGGCAACGGCCCGACTTTGCCGGCCTGCGCAAGAAGACGACGCTTTGCGCCCGCCCGCGCTATCTCGAGAACTACTTCCAGTCGGTGTTCCATGCCATCGGCGGGGTTTCGGGGCGAACGCTGGTTGCGGGCGGCGACGGGCGCTATCTGAACGACCGGGCGCTTGACGTCCTGGTGCGGGTGGCCGCGGCGGGAGGGGCTGCGCGGGTCATCGTCGGGCGCGAGGGGATTTTGTCGACCCCGGCGCTGGTGCATCTTGTCCGGCTGCACCGCGCGGATCTTGGCGTGGCGCTGACCGCCGGCCGGTGGCCGGGCGGGGCGAATGCCGATTTCGGGATCAAGCTGTTCGGGGCGGGCGGGGTGCCCGCCGATGCCCGGCTTGCCGAGGCGATCCACGACTACAGCCGCAGGCTGCGACATTATTTCATCCGCAGCTCGGGGGATTTCGATCCCGCGAGACCCGGGCGAACCCTGCTGGGCATGACTGCGGTGATGGTGGTCGATCCGGTCGCCGATTATGCCGCGCTGATGGAGCGGAGCTTCGATTTCACCGCGATCGCGGCGCTGGCGCGCAGCGGGTTCCGGCTGCGTTTCGATGCCATGCACGGCGCGGCCGGCCCCTATGCGCGGAAGATCTTCGAAGAGCGGCTGGGTTTTGCACCCGGTACCGTCGTTCATGCCACGCCGCTGGCCGATTTCGCCGAGATGCACCCCGATCCGGTGCCGCGGCATGCCGGTGTCCTGCTGGCCGAGATGGCGCGCCCGGATGCGCCGGATCTGGGCGCGGCGGCCGATGCCGATGCCGATCGGGTGATGATCGTGCGGCGGGGCGGCCTGCATGTCGGTCCGTCGGACAATCTTGCGCTGTTCGCCGCGCATGCGGGGACGATTCCGGCGCTGCGCGGGGGGCTGCGGGGCATCGTGCGCTCGATGCCCAGTTCCACCGCCCCCGACCGCGTCGCCGCCGCGCTCGGCATCCGCTGCTACGAGACGCCACCGGGCTGGTGTCATCTGGCGCCGCTGCTGGAATCGGGGTTGGCTTCGCTCGGGGGGGAGGAAAGCTTTGGCGCCGGGGGGATGCCGCTGCCGCACAAGGACGCGATCTGGACGGTGCTGATGTGGCTGTCGATCCTCGCCGCGCATCGGCGTGCGGCGCCCGACGGGGGGGCGGCCGCGCCGGAAGAAGACGCGCCCGGCGCGATTCTTGCCGCGCATTGGCGCCGCTTCGGGCGGACCTATCACACGCGGCACGATTTCGAGGCGCTCGACCCCGTCGCGGCCGAGCGGATGATGAGCGCGCTGCGCGCCGCGCTGCCGACGATGCGGGGCACCACCATCGATGGAATGGCGGTGGCCGCGGCGGATGATTTCGTCTATCGCGATCCGGTCTCGGGCGCGACCAGCCGCGGCCATGGGGTCTGCATCCGCTTCGAGAACGACGCGCGGATCGTGCTGCGCCTTGCGGGAACGGCGGCCGAGGGCGCGACGCTGCGGCTCTATCTCGAACGCCACGAAACCGCCCCCGAGCGGCTCGGGCTCGATCCGCAGGAAGCCCTCGCGCCGCTCATGCGGGTGGCGCATGATCTGGCCGGGATCCGCGCCCAGATCGGCCGCGACCGGCCCAACATGGTGGTCTGAGCCCGCCGGCGATCCGTCTCAGCAAACCGGTCCGCGTCCCGCGCCCCAGTGTCCGCGCCCCCGTGTCTGAGCCCGCAATTCGTGCCCGCAATCCGTGCCGGTGACGCAGCAAGATGCGGCGCCTGCGGGACTGTGCAGCGCTTGCGCTGCCGCCATTGCGGTGACGGGCACCGACGGCGGCCGATCGGGACGGCGGCCGACCGGCCTGTGATCTGCTGTCAATCGGGGCGCGCGGCGCGCACGCCTTCTTCGTGCGCGCTGTCTTCCCCGGCGCGTCGGCGCGCGGCGGCGGCCCTGCGCTGGCGGGAAAGCGCATCCAGATAGGCCCGCAACGCCTCGGGCGCGGGCGGTGCCGGCATCAGCCCGACCGTCTGGGCGGCGCAGGCGCGGCGCATGCCCCGGCCGGGTTCGGCGGCCAGGACGCGCGCCGGAATCGGCCCGTGGCGACGGCGGAGCCGGGCGATGGCGCCCAGTGCGCCGCCCGCGGCCCCAGACGCTGCCGCGGCGAGGATCGCATCGGGCAGGACACCGTTCTCGGCCAGGACCGCATGGGCCGCCTCGCCCCCGGCGGCGTCGATCGTCGCCATGCCCCAGT
>JASBUM010000124.1 GCA_030147905.1 Acidimangrovimonas sp. | reverse complement strand
GCGTCGATCATCCCGTCAAGCGTGCCGTAGCCATGGCGGATACACAGGAATTCATCGGCATCGAGCACCAACAGCCAATCGGCCTTTTGCACGATCGGCTCGGCCTCGGCGTGGTTGAGCGCGGAAGGCTGCGGCCGCATTCCCGGCGCGATCGTGTTGACGCGGTGATGCGCGAGGCCCAGCGCCTCGAGCCGCATCAGCATCAGATCGGTGCCGTCGCTGCAATCATTGGTATAGACGACCAGATCGGTGAAGCCGAGCGCCAGGTGATGGGCCACCCATTCGAGCACGAAAGGCCCCTCGTCCTTCATCATCGACACCGCGGTGATCCGGCCGTGGCGGCTTTGACGCGGCGCGGGAGGCTTCGGCGCTTCGGGTGCTTGCATCGTCTTCCTTTTCATCCGGCTTCATCCGGGGCCGCAGGCCCGGGCAGGTGCCGCGCCCCTGTGCCGATTGCGGCGGGCATGCTAAACATTCCTCAATCGCAGCGAATTATCGACATAAAAATAATCCGATCGCGGCCTAGGCCGGTCGCGCGCATCAGGCAGAGGTTTCCATGGCCCCACCCACTCGTCGTCCCGTCGCCTCGCTCTGGATCGGCACGCGGCTGCAATATCTCAATCAGCTTTGCCTGCTTAGCCATGTCCGTCAGGGCCACCCGACCATCCTGTATTGTACCGACCGGGTCGAGAATGTCCCCGAAGGGGTCGAGGTCCGGCCGGCTTCGGACATCATGGCGATCGACCGCGATATCGTCGCCCAGACCAGCGCCTCGTTCCTGTCGAATGTCTTTCGCTATCGCATGATCCGCGCCACCGATGCGGTGTGGATCGATTGCGACGCCTTTTGCCACCGTCCCTTCCCCGACGAGATGGACAACATCTTCGCCGGGCACGGCTTTCGCGGCGCGCTCAACTGCGGGGTGGTCTATATCCCGCCCCAGGGTGAGCTGATCGCGCGGCTGCTCGATTATTACGAAAACCTCCCCGACGCGCCGCCGTGGTTCAACAAGCAACAGCGCAAGCGGCTTGACCGCCAGGATCCGGCGCTGCCCCATCCGGTGCGGATCTACAATGCCGAACGCACCGCCTTCGGGCCGCAGGCGTTCACCTATTTCGCCCAGGCCACCGGCGACTACGACCGGGCGCTGAGCCCCGATTACCTCTATCCGGTGCCGTTTCAACTGAACGACATCTTCTACGACCCGCACGGCCGGGTCGAAGGCCATTTCACCGACAACACCCTGTCGGTCCATCTCTATACCAACGGCACCCGGCCATGGTGGCGCAAGCATGCGCCCCTGCCCGGATCCTATGCCGCCCGGATGTGCGCCGAACTGGGCATAGACCCCGAACAGGCGCTGGAACAATAGGGCGATGGCGGCCCCTCCCACGCTGCGCTTCGTCTATATCGTCGAGCCGCCGGATTATCAGGTCATGGCCTGCACGCTTCTGGCCTCGATCCGGGCCCATTTCCCGCCCGAGACGGAATGCATCGGCTATTGCCCGGCCGAGAAATATCCGCTGATCCATCCGGCGGTGCACAAGGCCCAGGCGATGATGGGGGCCGAGATCCGGCCATTGCAAACCGAGGGCGCATGGGACAGCCCATACCCCCATGGCAACAAGATCCTCGCCGCCCTGGCGCCGCGCCGGCCGCGGCCCGACGGTTTCACCGCCTTCGTCGATTCCGACGTGCTGTTTCTGGAGCCGAACCGGGCCGAGAACCTGTGCCGGCCCGGTCATGTCAGCTGTTCGGTCGCGGCCTCGATGCGGTGGGGCGACGAAACCATATGGCCCCCGATCTACGGCGCCTTCGGCCTGCCGGTACCGGCCGAGCGGGTGCAACTGATGCGTCAGCGCCGGCGTCGCGTGCCGCCCTATTTCAGCGCAGGCTTCGTGATCTTCCCCGACGCGCCCGGCCCGGGCGGCACCTTCCCCGAGGTCTGGTATGACACCGCGCGCCGCGTCGACCGGATCGACGGCCTCGACAATCGTCGCCCCTATCTCGATCAGATGAGCCTGCCGGTGGCGATCCGCCGCGCCGGCCTCGGCTGGAACGAATTGCCCGAGGCGCAGCATTACATCATGGGCGGGCGGATCCGCGGCAAGGCCCTGCCCGAGGATCGCAAGATCTATACCGTTCACTACCGCCAGACCTATGTCCTGCGCGAACTGGGCCTGCAAAAGCGCGGCCAGGCGTTGCTCAGCGCGCAAATCGGCGTGCCCTATGTGCGGCGGTTGACGCCGGGTCTGCCCGATCAGATCACCCAGGACATGATCGACCGCGGCGAGATCGTGCCGCAGCCCCCGCCCGAAACCGCAGCCGGGGGCGTCTGATGGGGATCAGCCTGATACCGGGGCTGTTTCTGGCCCGCCATGCGCGCAATCTCGGCCCGGCCCGCGACGGGATCATCCTGGGGCGGCAGAAATTGCATCTTCAGGGGCGCAAACTGGCCCGCTTCGTCAAGGCCGCGCGGGATATGGGTTTCGATCTGGGGGCGGAGAACATCACCCAGCCCGACGGCTTTACCGAGGCGCTTTTCGCCGCGCTTGGCTATCCCGCCATCGCGGCGCTCGATTTCACCGACAAGGAGGGCGCCGAACATATCCACGATCTCAATCGGCCGCTGCCGGCCGCATTGCGGGGGCGGTTCGATCTGGTGATCGACGGCGGCACCACCGAACATGTCTTCTACATCGGCCGGGCGCTCGACACTTGCCATGAATTGCTGCGCCCGGGCGGGCTTTTGCTGTCCTTCGTCGCCTGCGACGGCTGGTTCGGGCACGGGTTTTTCCAGACCGGGCCGGATGTGCCCTGGCGCTATTGGCATCACGCCCGCGGCTATGAGATGCTGGAGGTCTCGATCGTGCCGCGGGGCCATCCGCGTCAGGTCATCGCGGTGTCCGACCCGACCGGCGCGGCGCGCGGCGGCGAGCGGTTTCTGACCGGGCCGCATATGCTGCTGACCGCGGCGCGCAGACCGCTGGTCGACCCGCCCTATTCGCCCCCGATCCAGGGCCATTATTCATGAGCGAGCCGATGACCACCCCCCGCGATACGCCCGACCGGAATGCAGCCGCCGACGGCGCCGGGACCGAGGAGGATCCGCGGCTGCACCGGGCGCAGAAGCTGATCCGCAGGCAGGAACGCAACCTGCGCAAGGCCCGGGCCGAGGGCTGGCTTGCCGGCGTCGCCGCGATGCTGCGCCCCGGCGATCTGGCGGTGGATTGCGGCGCCAATGTCGGTGTGGTCACCGCCGTTCTGGCCGAGACCGGCGCCGATGTCGTCGCCTTCGAGCCTGATCCATATGCCTTTTCCAGGCTCGAGGCGCGTTTCACGGATCATCCGCGTGTCACATTGGTGCAGGCGGCCGTCGGGATGGAGGAAGGCCGGGTGCAGCTGATGCGCGCCACGAATTTCGACGACAACCCTGCCGGCGCCTCGGTCAAGAGCACGGTCCTCGACGGCGGGCGGATGATCGACAAGGGTCAGGGTGTCGAGGTGGCGATGATCGACCTGCCTGCCTTTCTCGAGGCGCAGATCGCCGGGCGCGGCGAGGTGGCTTTCGTCAAGATGGATATCGAGGGGGCGGAGCTTGCGCTTCTCGAGGAGCTTGACGGGCGCGGATTGCTTGGCGGGCCGGTCCGCTGTCTGGTGGCGGAGACCCACGAACGAAAGTTCCGCGCGCTGCGGCCGCGCTTTCGCAGGCTGCGCGAAGACTTCGCGGCGAAATATCCGGCAGGCCGGGTCAATCTGGACTGGATCTAGCGGCTGCGCCGGTCCCTGTCCGGCCGCTCTGGCAGGGTCAGCGCGGCCCTGACCGCCGCGGCGTCGTGCACGCCCTCGAGCACCACCGCCGACAGGCCCAGCCGCAGCGTCAGCCCCTGTGCGTCATCGACGATAGATGGCGCGGCGGGCCAGCGGGAGAGGTCGATCCGATCATCCGCTGTCCAGTCGGTCACGGTCAGCACGCCGCCATAGGCGACCTCATAGCTCACTCCGCCCGGGCCGCCGGTGATCCGGTTTTCGCCCGGCCCCACGATGAAGCGATCCTTGCCGGCGCCCGAGACCACGACATTGCGCCCCGGCCCGGTGTCCACCACGGCACTGCGCGCGCCGACCGTGATCGTGTCGTTGCCGGGCCCGCCGAAGATCCGGCTGAAGCCGTCGCCGGCGACGATCTCGTCGTCTCCCGGCCCACCGTCCAGCGTGTCGCGGCCGTTGCCGCCGCGCAGGGTATCGTTGCCCGGACCGCCGTAGAAGGCGTGGTTGTCGTTGCGCCGCGACGACCCGGCGACAAGCAGGTCGTCGCCCTCGCCGCCCTCGAAGGTGGCGCCGGCGTATTTCGGCCCGATCATCACATCGTCCCCGCGGCTGCCGATGACATGCACGGCGACGCGTTCCGAGGATTCGAAGGTGATCGCGCTGTCGGGATGGGCCACGATCCGCTGGACCTTCGCGGTGGCCGTGTCGCTTTCGTTGCGCGACACCACGGTCGCGATGCGCACAGTGCCGATATTCGGCGGCACCCGCAGCATGGTGCCGTCGGGGCCCGCCATGTACCACAGCCGCGCGCTACCGCCGCCCGGTGCCTGGACGACGCTTTCGGCCGCGGCGCCATAGGCCCAGTATTCGCGGT
Organism: Acidimangrovimonas sp.; assembly: GCA_030147905.1. The sequence goes on along the minus strand of JASBUM010000124.1, from coordinate 6,208 downwards.
CCGCCCCGCCCCCGGCAAGCACCACCGATCCGTCCATCGCCATCATCGCGTTGATGCCGCGGGCGGGATCTTCGGCGGCGCGCAGGTCAAGCCCGAGATCCAGCGCCGCACGCACCAGCTCGGCCCGCAGGAAGGGTGTCTCTGGCCCGCCGGCGATGTTGGTGGTCTCGCCGGGGTCGCGCTCGAGGTCGTAGACATGTTCTTCGCCGTTGGGGTAGCGGAAATAGCGCAGATGCTCATATCCCTCGACCGACGGCCGGACCGAAAGCGTGCCGAACACGGCCGTCAGGGGCGATCTGGACCGGTCGTACCGACCGAAACCCGCGTCGATCAGCGGTAGCAGGCTTTGGCCCGAAACCCAGTCCGGCCGCGGCGGCAGTCCGGCAAGCTGCATGATCGTCTTGGGCAGATTATGCAGCGATACCGGCATTTCCAGGACCGCCGGCTCGATCCCCGCGTGCCAGATCCCAAGTGGCACATGGGCGGCGCTGTCCCACTGGCTCATCTTGTGGAAACTGTCGTGGGTCCCGAGGTTGAAGCCGTTGTCCGACAGCAGGATGACGGTGGTGTTCGCGGCCAGGGGTGAGGTCCGCAGCGCATCCATGAACCGGCCGATCTCGTGGTCGACATGGGAACAGGCGGCGAAATAGGCCCGCACCACCTCGCGCCAGGCGGCATCGCCGGCCTTTTCCGGGGTCCAGCGCCCGTTGACGATATAGGCCAGTTCATAGACGGCCATCCCCGGCTGCGGCCCGGTGAAATCGTCCGGGTGGGCGGTGCTGGGCCAGCGGATCGCGGTGGGGTCGTAAAGCTGGTAGAACCGGTCCGGGCAGGCCAGATCGTAATGCGGATGCTTGAAGCCGAGCTGGATCAGGTGGCGGCGCGCCGGGTCCGCGCGGTCGAGGTATTCGATCGCGTTCTGGGCGACCTGATAGTCGTAGAAGACATGGTCCTGGCTGCCGTCGTCGTCGGGGTGATTGATGCCGACGACCCCCGGCCCCTTGTCGAGATAGACCTTCTGGCGCCGGCGCGGTCCGCGGTCGCGCGCCTCGGCATCCTCGTGGAACAGGAACCGGCGCACCGCCTCGGGCATCGGCCGGTAGTTGCCGTCGGTCTTGCCGGTCGTGAAGCAGCGAAAACCGGCGCGACGCAGGTCGAACTGCCACGCCGCGGTGGCCGGCAGGACGTCGCGCCACAGCCGGTTGAGATCCACAAGCCCGGAGCGAAAGGGCGACAGGCCGGTGGCGATCTCGGCCCGGCAGGGTGCGCAGAGCGGTACCGTGGCATAGGCATTGGCGAAGCGTACCCCGCCGGCCATGAACCGATCGATGTTGGGGGTCTGGATCGTCGCGCCGAAGGCCTTGCGCCAGGTGAAGACATCGATCATGTCATCGATCCAGATCACGCAGATATTGCCGCCGGCGACGGCCGCGGGATCAAAGGCCATGAGCTTCCGCCCCTCGATCCGGCTCAGGGCCCTCCAGCCCTTGCCAATAGGCGTGCAGACGGGCCAGTGCGGCGTCTTCCGCGCCGGCCAGGAGATCGACGCCCGGCCAGACGAACAGATCGCGCAGCGTGAAGGCGCCCAGCTTGCCCTTCAGCCCGCCGCGATTGCCGCGACAACCGATGAACAGCGCGGCCGGGCCGGCGAAATCGCGCCCCAGCCCGCCCGACACGGCCGCCTGCGTGTCAAGCGCCAGCCGCGCCCGGCCCCCCGACAGCCCGCACAATGCAAGCCGCCAGCCGCCCGGCGGCCCGAGCGGCGCCTCAAGCGCAAGCGCCCCGCCCGCCATGCCGGCGCGCAGCATGCCGTCGCGCCCGGCAAGATAGAGATAACGGGACTGTCCGACCGGCAGCAGCGTGGCGAGGGTCTCGGCATCCGCCTCGCCGGTGCGGAATATCAGCGCGAAACTGACCGTCTCGGCGGCCCCGATCGCCCCGCGCAGGATCAGGCCGCTGTTGATGCCGGACTCGAATACCAGTCCCTCCCCCGGCTGGAAACGGGTGCCGTCGTGGTTGGGCTCGGCCGGCTCCGCCGTCCAGGACCCGGCCCGGGCGGGCCATCGCCGCAGCCGGCCGCCGGCCGTCTCCTCGGCAAGGTCGCGCGTTGCGGCATGCAGCCAGATCGGCGCCGGCGGCGGGGTGTCGGCGCGGGCAAGCGCGCCCTCGGGCAATGCGCCTTCGTAGGTCAGGACCATGACGGAGCCTCGGGTTCGAAATGGACGGGCAGGGTTGCGGGACAAGCCCAGCGGTGAAGCGTACCGCCACGCCCGTCGGGGGCCGCCCAGTCGTCGCGAACCGCCCCCCGAGGGCCGGCGGGATCGTCGACGAAGGTCGGACCGCGCGCATAGTGAAGCCGCAGTGCCGCGCCGGCCGCCGCGACGATCGGACGGCCGCAATCGAGGATCAGGGCGCAGGGGTCGTCGGCGGCGAGTCCTGCCGCGACGATCGGGGTCGGTTCCGCCGTGCCCTCCAGCGCGAAACCCGCCGCCGGTCCGGCGGCGAAGGGATCGGCCGGGTCGATCGTCAGCGCGCCGAGGGTGCGCAGCGTGACGCGGATCCGCGCGCCATGCGCCTCGGCAAGGACGGGAAGCGGGCAAAGCCATTCCCGTCCGGCAAGCCGAGCCTCGAGCGCATGGGCGTCCATTGCGGCCATCCGCGCGCGCCCGGCCTCGGTCGGCCGCGCGAAACGGTCATGTGCGAACATGTATGCGGGGGCGGAGAAGATCAGCTCATGCGCGCCGGGAACGGTCGCCAGTTGCCAATGGGCCTGCGACAGCGGCGCATCGGGCCGCCACGGGGTCCCGGCATCGAAGATCGCGAGAAACCGCGGCCGGTGCAGGCTACGGGCCGCCAGATCGGTCTCCATCCGCGCCATCAGGCTGCGCCAGGCGGCCTCGATCGTGCCGGCGTCGGCATTCGGGTCCTCATGCCCGAAATCGAGCCCGATCGCCATGATCTCGGGGCGCTTGCCGATTGCCGTGGCGGTCTGCACGAGCGAGTCGACCGCCGCGAGGAAGTTGCGATACCCCCGGCTGCGGTGGAGCGTTGCGCAATCCTCGGCCCCATCGGTCTCGGCGCGCGCGAAGAACAGCGCGGGCGCCCGCCCCGCCTCCCGCCGCCGCGCCAGAAGGCAATCGGCCATCAGCGTCTCGCGCGTGGCATGGGGAACCGCGTGCAGCCCGACCGCCGGCGTCGCGCGCTGGGTGCCTTCGAGGCCGACGGCGCCGATGTGATCGGCCGGGGCGAAGATGTTGTAGGGATGGCGGGGCGGCGCTTCGTTGAAGCCCGCGCGTCGGGCGCCGCCGAAGGCCAAAAGCCCCAGCAGCGGGCCGGGCGCGGCGGCAAAGATCGCCCCGCCCTCAACCGCCCTCCGATAGGCACGCGGGCCGATTTCAGGCTCTAGCAGGGCCGAAAAGGCATGATACGCACCGCTGCGCCGCAAGTCCCATGCGTCGATGTCGCCAAGGGATTCGGCCGTGTCGGACAGCGCTTGCGCAAGATCGAGCCGCGACCGGAGATCGGCGACGACCGTATCCGACAGCCGCAGGATCAGACCCGTCTCGTCGAAGCGCACGACATCACCGTTCTCGGCCCGGATCAGGACGCCCGCTCGCGGGGGGGATGCAGGGGCGGCTTCGCGGTCGCCCTCGGTCCCGTCCTGCGGGTCGTCTTCTCCGCGCGGTTTGGAAACCATCGATGCCGTCCCTGCCTTCCGGTGACGATCGGCCACCCCGGCCGACATTTGGCGCGCCCGATGCGCCGCGGTCAAGCCACCGCCATGCTAGGCGCGATGGCCGTACCGGGCTATGATCCGCCGCGGGGCGTCGCGCGGCCGAAGCTTCGCTTGCCGCATTCGTCGGGTATCTTGGTGTGACATGGCCGGCTGGAGAGGGATCGACCAATGGGTTTGCGCGACGATCTGATCGCCCGATACGGCGCCGAACTGCGCGACCGCTGCGGCATCGCGCCGGACATGGCCCTTCTGGCGCGTGTGGCTGCGGGCTGCGGTCCGGCGATCTTCGACGCGGATGGCGGGCTGATCGACATGCAGGACCCGGCCGAGCGGCGCCGGATCCGGCGCAACTTCCTGGTGCGCAGGCTCGGGCTGGCCGACACGCCGGCCCTCGACGAGGCGATCGAGGCCACCGCCGATCTCTATGAAAACGGCTCGCCCCTGAAGTATCGCGCGGTTCTCCACTACATGCTGGTGCTGCATTTCGGTCGCGCTGATCATTACCGTTAGGGCGCCTCATTACCGCTAGGGCGCCGCCCGTTGTCCCGGGGTCGTCAGCCCGCGTCGTCGGGGTCGAGCCCGCCCATCGCGCAGATGATCCGCCATTCCGCCTCGGCGACCGGCTGGACCGAAAGCCGCGGGTTGCGCACGAGCGCCATCCCCGCAAGGCGCGGATCCTCCTTGCATCGGTCAAGCCCTACGGGTTCGGGCAGGCCGCGAACCGCGCGGATATCCACGCATTCCCAGCGCGGATCGTCGCTTGTGCTGTCGGGATGCGCGGTGGCCGAAACCTCGACGACGCCGACGATCGCGCGTTCGCCGCCCGAGTGGTAGAAGAAGCCCCGCTCACCAAGCTTCATCGCGCGCATGTTGTTGCGCGCCTGATAATTGCGCACGCCGTCCCATTCCTCGCCCCGTTCCGCCCGGTCCAGCTGATCCTGCCAGCTCCAGGTTTCGGGTTCGGACTTGAACAACCAGTAGGCCATCAGTGGATCACCCGGTTCCAGTGCTCGATGGAGACACTGGCGAAGAGACCCGCGCGCGCATAGGGGTCGTTATCCGCCCAGCGGCGGGCCTCTTCGATCGATTCCACCGACAGGATCACCAGCGATCCGCACATGGCGCCGGATTCGTCGAGGAACGGGCCCGCCTGGGCGACGACCCCGGTCCGCTCTATATAGGCCAGATGGTCGGCGCGGTTGTCCATTCTGGTCTTCAGCGCGCCGGGCTTGTCGCGGCAGATGACGGCTACGAGCATGGGTCACTCCTCTTTCAGGGGGCGGGTTAGCAAAGCCTGGGTCGCCTGCGGGATCGAGATCGCGCCATCGAGGATTGCGGCGATCATCGTGGCAATGGGCATGTCGATCTCGCGCGATCGGGCGATCCGGGTGACGGCATGCGCGGTCGCAGCCCCTTCCACGGTGACATCGGCCGCGAAGTTCGTGCCTTGACCCAGCGCAATGCCGTAGCGGTAGTTGCGCGATTGCGGCGAGGTTGCCGTCAGCACCAGATCACCAAGCCCCGACAACCCGGCGAGCGTGTCGGCGCGGGCCCCCAGCGCAAGGGCGAGGCGCAGCATCTCGGCATAGCCGCGCGTGATCAGCGCCGCGCGCGCGCTTTCGCCCAGATCGGCGCCGATGACCAGCCCGGCGCCGATGGCGACGACGTTCTTCAACGCACCCCCCAGTTCGGCGCCCAACGGATCGGTGCTTCGGTAAAGGCGCAAGGCCGGGGTGGACAGGGCCCGCTGAAGGGATTCGCCCGCATCCGCGTCGCGACAGGCCAGCGTCAGCGCCGTCGGCTGGTCGCGCGCCAGGTCTGCGGCAAAGCCCGGGCCGGTCAGGACGGCGGGCGTCGCGGCCGGGCAGAGCGCCGCGATCACAGCGCTGGGCCCGGTCAGACGTTCGAGGTCGATGCCCTTGCAGCAGGCGACCAGCGCGCGGCCCTCCAGCGCGTCGTGAAGCTGCGTCAGAACGCTGGCCAGATGCTGGGCGGGCACCGCGAGCAGCACCGGGCCCGGGCCCCGGATAGCGTCACTATCCCCAGTAACAGTGACGTTTTCGGGAAGATCCACGCCCGGCAGGTGGCGCACGTTGCTGCGGGTTTCCGCGATCCGGCGTGCAGCCTGCGGGTCGCGTGCCCACAGCATCACGTCCCGGCCCGCGCGGCCCAGCACATGGGCCAGCGCGGTGCCGAAGGCACCGGCGCCGATAATGGTGATCCCGGTCATGCCTTGGCCCCCTTGCGACCGGCGCCAAGCATCGGCCGGGCGCTGCGGTCGAGCGGCCATCGCGGCCGCGCGGCCAACGTCATGTCGTCGTGATCGCCCGTGCGCAGACGTTCGAGACCGGCCCAGGCGATCATCGCGGCATTATCGGTGCACAATGCCATGGGCGGGGCGACAAACCGCAGCCCCGCGCCCTGCGCCACCGTCTGCAACGAGGCCCGGATGGCGCGGTTGGCGGCCACACC
>JASBUM010000110.1 GCA_030147905.1 Acidimangrovimonas sp. | reverse complement strand
ATAGGCGGCGGCCTCCTCGGGGCCGCGGATGTCGGGGCGGCTGACGATCTCCATCAGCGCCACGCCGGTGCGGTTGAGGTCGACGAAGGACATGTTGGGATCCATGTCGTGGATCGACTTGCCGGCGTCCTGCTCCAGGTGGATACGCTCGATCCGTACATGGCGGGCGACGCCCGGGCCCATCTCGACGATCACCTCGCCCTCGCCGACGATCGGGTGGTAGAGCTGGCTGATCTGATAGCCTTGCGGCAGGTCGGGGTAGAAGTAGTTCTTGCGATCAAAAGCCGAGAAGAGGTTGATCCGCGCCTTGAGGCCAAGGCCCGTGCGCACCGCCTGCTCGACGCAGTATTCGTTGATTACCGGCAGCATGCCGGGCATCGCGGCGTCAACGAAGGAGACGTTCGAATTCGGCTCGGCCCCGAAGCGGGTAGAGGCGCCCGAAAAGAGCTTGGCGTTCGACGAGACCTGGGCATGCACCTCCATCCCGATCACCAGCTCCCAATCCGATTTGGCGCCGGCGATGACCTTGGGTTTGGGGGCTTCGAATGTCAGATCGAGCATTGTTGGCGTCCTTCCTGGCTGGCGCCCTACTTAGGCCAAGCGGGGGGCGGGGGGCAAGAGCCGCGACGACCGTCGCCCGGAGCGTCGGTGTCGGCGAATTCTTGCCTCCGGCGGCGGTATTTCGGCCCCGAAAGAGCGGTGGGGCCGAAATCGCGGCGGTTGGGCGCGCCTCAACGCCCGCCCGAGACGTCGAGCGTCGCGCCGGTGACATAGCTTGCGCCATCCGACATCAGCCACAGGATAGCCCGGGCGACCTCTTCGGGGGTGCCGGTGCGGCCCACGGGCACGGCATCGGCGAGGCGGCGCGCACGATCGGCATCGCCGCCCTTGGCGTGGATGCCGGTCTCGATCAGGCCGGGACGCACGGCGGCGACGCGGATGCCCTCGCGCGCCACCTCTTCCGCGAGGCCCTTGGTCATGGTGTCGATCGCGGCCTTGGAGGCGGCGTAATCGACGAACTGGCGTGCCGACCCGAGCCGGGCCGCGACCGAGGAGACATTGACGATGATGCCGCCCGGCCCACCATGCGCGGTGCTCATGCGGCGCACCGCCTCGCCGGCGCACAGGAAGGGCGCGATGGTGTTGATCGCGAACATCCGCTGCAGCCGCGCGGGCGTCATTTCTTCGACGCGCGCCGCCGTGTCGACGATGCCGGCGTTGTTCACCAAGGCGTCGAGGTGGTCGCATTCGCGGTCGAAGGCGGCGAAAAGCGCGGCCGGTCCGCCGGGTTCGGCGAGGTCGGCCTGCAAGATCACGGCACGGCGCCCGGCGGCCCGGACGGCGTCGGCGGTGGCTTCGGCGCCCGCCCGGTCGCGCCCGAAGGCCAGCGCCACATCCCAGCCCTCGGCCGCCGCCAGCCGCGCGGTGGCGGCGCCGATACCGGCGCTGGCGCCGGTGATCAGGACACATCTAGTCATGGTCGAGCATCCTTGTAACCATTTCCCCAAGATCGCGGGACAGCCCCTCGCTGCCCCGGATGCGTTCCAGCTCGGCGCGGATGCGCGTTTGCCGGTCGTGATCGTAGCGTTGCCATGTCTCGAAGGCGGTGGACATGCGCGCGGCCGTCTGCGGATTGAGGCGGTCGAGCCGGATCAGCCAGTCGGCCAGCAACCCGTAGCTTGCCCCGCCGGGCGCATGAAAGCCGGCCGGATTGGCAGCGAGCGCACCGAAGACGGCGCGGAAGCGGTTGGGGTTCTTCCAGTCGAAATCGGGGTGGCGCGACAGCGCCTCGGCGGTTTCGGCGGTGCGTTCGGGTACGGCATTCAGCACCTGAAGCGAGAACCACTTGTCCATCACCCGCGGTTCCGCCTGCCACTGACGGTAGAAGGCCAGCACCTCGGCCCCGCCGCGACCGACGGCCAGCAGCGTGGCCAGCGCGCCGAGCTGCATCGTCATGTTGTCGGCCTCGGCGAACTGGCGTTCCGCGGTGGCGCCCTGATCGAGCCGCGAGATCAGTCCGAGGACCGCGATGCCCAGCGCACGCCGCCCCGCCGGCGCGGCGTCGGGCGTGTAGGGGCCGGGGGTATGCATCGCACGATGGATCGCGCCAAGGTCACGATCGAGGTGGCGCGCGATGGCATCGGCAAGTTTCTCTCGCGCGGCGTGGATGGCCAGCGGGTCGGGCGTGTGACCGGCCGCCGCCAGCGACTGGGCGAGATCGTCCTCGGAGGGGAGATGCAGGCACAGGGCGCGGAAGGCGGGATCCAGCCCCTCGTCGCACAGCATGGCGCGCAGGGCATCGAGATAGCGCGGCGCGGGTGCGGCGTTCCGGATGACCATCGCCGCCAGCACCTCGCGCGCAAGGCTGCGGCCGGCTTCCCACTTGTTGAACGGGTCGGTGTCATGGGCCAGCATGAAGGCGCGCTCCTCGGCGCTGCTGACGCGTTCGAGGATCACCGGCGCCGAGAAGCCGCGCAGGAGCGAGGGCAGCGGCCGGCGCTCCAGCCCCTCGAAGGTGAAGCTCTGCCG
>JASBUM010000105.1 GCA_030147905.1 Acidimangrovimonas sp. | reverse complement strand
ACGACCAGCAGGCAATGGCGACAAGTCCCGCGGCAGTCGCCCTGCCGGTGGCGGGACGGCCGGCGGGGCCTTCGGGCGCTGTTTCGGCGGCGCAAACTTCCATGGCGGGCACCGTGATCTGCGATTTCCCGTCAGGCTATGCCGTGCCCGGGTCCCGCGTCTTTGGCTAGGGCTGCCAATCGTTGCGCAGATCCTGCCGTCAGTTCCGGCGGGCCGGTCAGTGGTCGCGGCGGTAGGCGGCCGGGGTGACGCCCGCGCGCCGCTTCAGCGCGCGGGTCAGCGCGCCCTGGTCGCCATGGCCGGTCAGATGGGCGATACGGGCGATGGGCATCCCCGTGGACGAAAGCAGCTCCATCGCTCGTTCGATTCGCCGGCCGGCGAGATAGGCATGCGGCGTGGTGCCGAGCTCGCTGCGAAACAGCCGGTGCAACTGGCGTTCGCTGGCGCCCGCGGCCCGGGCGATGGCTGCGATTGTCAGGGTCTCGGCCAGATTGGCCTCGATATGGTCACGCGCGCGCGCAAGCGGCCCCGCGTCAGGTGCGTTCGGCGCCAGGGTTGCAAGCACCAGATCCACCCAGGCCGCCGCGTCGGGCAGACCGTCCGCCTCGGAAAAACCGGCGGCATAGGCAACCAGATGGCCGAGCGCCGGCGTCATGCGAAAGAAGGGCGTCCGCTCCAGCCCGTCGAAGGCGATTTCCCGAACCCGCGAGCCGGGAAAGCTCGGCCGCGCGAGATCCAGGATCAGGAAATCATGGTCACCGGAAACCTCGAAGGCGTGCCGCGTCCCGGCCGGAACGAAGGCCGCGCATCGCGGATCGATCACGCCATCCCTGCCGCCGATATCGATCCGCATCCGGCCCCGGCGCGGCAGGACGAGCTGGTGAAAATCGTGCCGATGCAGCGCCACGCCAGGTCCGTAGCGGCGTCGTTCGACATGCGGAAGGGAGCTTTGCGCCATATCCGGCCCGGGGTCACGACGGAAATGCTAAACGCATGATGATCCCCCGTGGCGGCCAGGACAAGGCCCGCGCCGTGCCGGCCGGAAAAAGAATACGGGCGGAGGCCCGCGCCACCGCCCGTCTTTCCCCAGCGGGGAAGAATCAGTTGCTGCTGGCAACCGCGGCGGCGACCGCGACCAGAAGCAGGACCGGAACCACCCACGGCGCCGACGACGGCTTCTTCGCCTGGGCGACGACGACGGGCTTTTCCATGACCGGCGGCTTCAGGTTGCCGGCGAAGGCGCTCGACGCGGCGAGCGAAAGAGCGGCGGCAAGAGCAATTTTCTTCATAGTGAACCTCCAAGATTCGCCCCGGACCGACGTTTGCATGAGGACGGCCGGGGGCTCCCAAGACTGTACCTCGTGCTGAAGTTCAAACATCTAGAGCGCGGAAATGCAACGGAACTTCACCCGGCCAGCCGCATGAGGGCCGCCGTTGTCGTCAAATAAGCAACACCTGCGTGCCGACTTTCGCCAGCTTGTAGAGTTCCAGGATATCCTGATTGTAAAGTCCGATGCAGCCATTGGACGACCGGCGACCGATCTTGCGCGTATCCTGCGTTCCGTGAATCAGGTAGTATTGCCAGCTCAGATACAGTGCGCGCGGGCCCAGCGGATTGTCGGGCCCCGGGCCGATAAAGTCGGGCCAGGAGGGGTCGCGCTGCTTCATCGCCGGCGTCGGCGCCCAGGACGGATCCTTCTGCTTGCGCACGACACGGGTGCGACCCAGTCGAGTCAGGTCGGGCGACATCGGCACGCTGGTCGGATAGAGCTTGTAGATCTTGGTGTCTTCCGACCAGAAATGCAGACAGCGTGAGGTCGTATCGACAAGGATCACGCCGTTGCGCGTGTTGCTGAAGTAGTCCTGCCACCGCGCGGCGCGGAAACTTGAGATGTTGTAAAGAACCCCCGCGCCGTTCACGTTGGGGTCCATCTCCGTCGAGGTGGCGCGCATGTTCGCAATCCCGCCTTGCGCCCAGGCCGGCGCGGACAGCGCAGCGGCGGCGGCAGCGGTGGCGGTTCCAAGGAATGCGCGTCGGTTGAAATTGCGCGGGTCTGATGCACTCATCTCGAGCCCTCCTAAGATCAGACGTCCAATGACGAAAAATCTAACGCCACCAGTGTGGTCACCACAATTCACACGCCTGTCATTCCGGGCGGCGTTCCGCCGGTAACATTTGAACACCGCCGCGCAAGCCTGTAAAGCTCGGGCAACGTTGCAACCGGGGTAATCGCGATATGAATCGACTTCTTGCCGTCTTCTTTGCGCTGACCTTGGCGCTTGGCGCCTGTTCCGCACCGCAGCAGGTACAGCTCGGCCCCGATGGCAAGCCGCTGCCGCAGGTCTATCGCATCTATCCTTCGGATACCTCCAAGATCCAGTATCGCGTGCTGGACGCGATCAACGCCCTGCGCCAGGCCGTCAACGCCCCGCCGCTGCAGCTCAACGCCGATCTGATCTCGGCCGCGGCGACCCATTCGCGCGACATGGCGGTTCAGAACCGGCCGTGGCACTTCGGCTCCGACGGCTCCTCGCCGATCGACCGGGTGAAACGCACGGGCTACCCCGGCGCCTTCCGCGGCGAGGACATCTCGGAGACCTACGAGACCGAGCTGCAGACGCTTGCGGCATGGATGGACAAGCCCGGCACACGCGCCGTGATCCTCGACCCGCAGGCGCGCAACCTGGGCTTCGCGTGGTTCCAGGAAAACAACGGCAAGATCTGGTGGACGCTGGTCACCGGAAGCTGAAGCCGGCCCGCCGCGCAGCCCGCTCCGGCATCAGCGCCGGGTGAACTGCGCGGCAAGCTCCACATGGGCCGACCAGCGGAACTGATCGACAGGCAGCACCCAGTCGAGGCCGAATCCGCCGTCGATCAGCAGCCGCGCATCACGCGCGAAGCTTACCGGATTGCACGACACCATGGCGATGCGCGCGATCGGCGCGCGCGCCAGAATGCGGCACTGCGCCTCGGCCCCGGCGCGCGGAGGGTCGATGACGACGCCGTCAAGGCCCGCCAGTTCGCCGAGGTCGAGCGGCCTGCGGAACAGGTCGCGCGTCTCGACGGTCAGCCGCCGCAATCCCTGCGCGCCGCGCCAGCCGCGCTCCATCGCCTCGAGCATGCCGCCGTCGGATTCCACCGCGTGAACCTCCGCCCGCCGGGCAAGCGGCAGGGCGAAGGTGCCGCAGCCGGCAAAGAGATCGGCCACGCGACGGCCGGGGCCGACGGCCTCGTCCACGGCCTGCAGAAGGGCCGCCTCGCCCTCGCGGGTGGCCTGCAGGAAGGCACCCGGCGGCGGCACGACCCGCGCCGTGCCGAATCGCTGCGCCGGGGGTCGTGCCAGCGCGATCACCGCGCCGTCACGGCTTAGCCGCGCGAGGCCGAACCGCTCGGCAATCTGCGCCAGCCGCGCCTGCTCCGCATGGTCGGCAGCCCCCACCCCGCCGCGCAGGTCCACATCAATGCCCTCGGGCGCGCATGTGGCGGAAAGGGTCAGCGTATCCTTGCGGCTGGCAGCTTCGGCAACCAGCGCCTCGAAGGCAGGAAAGGCTGCCATGAGTGCCGGTTCAAGCAACCCGCATTGTGGCACGGCGATGATCTGATCGGAGGCCGGTGCATGAAAGCCGACCATCGCGCCGCCCTTGCGCCCGCGCCGCCCGGCCAGCGTGGCGCGGCGGCGGCTGCCCGGCGGCGAGGTCATGATGGGGCGCAGCGGCGCCGCAACGCCCTGTGCCGCCAGCGCCGCGCGCACCACGTCCGCCTTCCAGCGCGCAACGAAATCGTCATCGGCATGCTGGAGCGCGCAGCCGCCACAGCCCCGGTAATGGGGACAGGGCGGACGCACCCGCCGGGGCGATGGAGTGACAATGCGCGACGACGCCATGCGCCGGCCCTCGACCATGCCCTCGACGCATTCGCCGGGCAGGGTGCGGGGCACGAAGACAGGCCCTTCGGCCACCCCGTCGCCGTGATGGCCAAGCCGTTCGATCGTCAACTTCACTCGGCCGCCTCCTCGGTGCCGAGGAACCCGCCCGACTGACGCTCCCAGTAGCGCCAGTAGAGGCCGCGGCGGGCCAGCAATTCATGATGCGTGCCGATCTCGGCGATCCGGCCCGCATCCATCACCACGATACGGTCCATCTCGGCGATGGTGGAAAGCCTGTGGGCGATCGCCAGCACCGTCTTGCCGACCATGACCCGGGCCAGGACCGCCTGGATTGACGCCTCGACCTCGCTGTCGAGCGCGCTGGTCGCCTCGTCGAGGACGAGGATCGGCGCATCCTTGAGAAAGGCCCGGGCAAGCGCGATCCGCTGACGCTGCCCGCCCGACAGCTTCACGCCCCGCTCGCCCAGATGGGCCTCGTATCCCCTGCGGCCCATATGGTCGCGCAGCGCCTCGATGAAATCATGGGCTTCGGCCTGGCGTGCGGCGGCCACGACCGCGTCGAAATCGGCCTCGGGCCGGCCGTATCGGATGTTGTCGAGTGCCGAGCGATTGAACATCGCAGTTTCCTGCGTGACCATGCCGATCTGGCGGCGCAGGCTTTCCTGTGTAACGGCGCGGATATCCTGACCGTCGATCAGGATTCGACCCTGTTCCGGGTCATAGAGCCGCAACAGAAGCGCAACCAGCGTCGATTTTCCGGCCCCCGACGCGCCGACGATGCCGATCTTCTCGCCGGCCGCCACGGTCAGGGCAATCTCCGAAATCCCGCCCGAACGGCGCCCATAGGCGAAGCCGAGCCCGTCAAAGCGGATCTCGCCCCGCACGCGGGCAAGGGCCAACGCACCGGGCGCATCGGTCAGCGCATGCGGCGGGGTCAGCGTGCGCATGCCGTCCTCGGCCTCGCCGACATCGCCATAGATGGTCATCAATGTCATCGACACCCAGCCGGGCATCTGGGCGATCCGGATCGCCACCGCGCCGGCCGCCGCGATATCGCCGGTGGTCGCCGCACCCGAACGCCACGCCCAGATGGTGCCGCCGACCAGAAGCACCGGCAGCAACCCCGACAGCAGCATGAGCGAGGCCCGGAATGCCGTCGCCACCGCGCCGAAATCCACCGCGCGCTCGCGAAAGCCCGACATCGCGGTGAGCGCCTCGCGGTCCTCGTGTTCTGCATGGGCGAAAAGCTTGACCGTCTTGATATTGGTGATCGTGTCCACCACCTGCCCCGTCACCATCGCCCGCGCCGAGGCTCGCGCCGCAGACCGGCCCCGTACCCGCGGCAGGAACCAGCGTATCAGCCACAGATAGGCCACCAGCCAGACCACCAGCGCAAGACCCACGCCCGCGTTGATCGACAGCAGGAACACCGCCGAGCCAAGCAACGCCGACAGCGCGAAGGCCACGACGTTTATCGTCTCGCTGGCAAGATCCGTCACCGCCCGCGCGGTCTGCATCTGCTTTTGCGCGATGCGTCCGGCGAAATCGTTGTCGAAGAAGGTCACCGCATGGCCCATCGTCCAGCGATGGAGCCGCGACAGCACCAGCGGCATCAGGTTCGGCGCGACCACGAGCGAGGTCGTTGCCGTGCTTGTCGCGAAGATCGCGGGACGAAGCACCAGGTAAAAGCCCGCAAACAGAAGAAAGAGCGGCCAGTGCCGCGCGAAGACTTCGGCCGGCGGGCTCGATGCGGCGGCGTCGATCACGCGCCCGAGAAGCAGCGCGGAAAGCACCTCCATCATGCCCGCCGCGGCCGAAACGGCGGTGGCCCAGATCAGCGCCGGCCAGGCGCCGCCGAGACACCAGCGCAGGAAGGCGCCGAACCGGGCCGGCGGCGGACC
>JASBUM010000101.1 GCA_030147905.1 Acidimangrovimonas sp. | reverse complement strand
TCCCGGCTCGACCCGGACATAGCCGCCGTGGTGCAATTCCAGTTGATCCCTGACCAGTTCCGAAGCCGGCGCATGCCCGATCGCGACGAAGAAGCCGGCACAGGGCACCTCGGTGATCGCGCCGGTCACGACGTGACGTGCACGCACGCCCGTGACGCCCAGCGGCTCGTCGGTGCCCTCGATCGATTCGACCACGTGGTCCCACAGGAAGGCGACCTTCGGGTTCTTGAACAGGCGTTCTTGCAGGATCTTCTCGGCCCGCAAGCTGTCGCGACGGTGGATGAGCGTGACCTTCGAGGCGAAATTGGTCAGGAACAATGCCTCTTCGACCGCGGTGTTGCCGCCGCCCGCCACCACCACCTCGCGGCCACGGTAGAAGAAGCCGTCGCAGGTGGCACAGGCCGAGACGCCAAACCCCTTGAACTTCTCCTCCGACGGGAGGCCCAGCCATTTCGCCTGAGCGCCGGTGGCGAGAATGACGGAATCGGCCGTGTAGACGGTGCCGCTGTCGCCGGTGGCGGTGAAGGGCCGGTGCGAGAGATCAAGCCCGGTGATGATGTCGGCCACGACCTCGGCGCCCATGGCGGTGGCGTGATTCTCCATCCGCACCATCAGATCGGGACCCTGCACCTCGGTATCGCCGGGCCAATTCTCGACCTCGGTGGTGATGGTCAGCTGGCCGCCGGGCTGGATGCCCTGCACGAGGATCGGCGCCAGCATCGCCCTTGACGCATAGATCGCCGCGGTATAGCCCGCCGGTCCTGAACCGATGATCAATGCACGGGTGTGGCGTGTCTGGCCCATCTGGCTGCCCTTTCGATCCTTTGCGCGCCCCCGATATAGGCCGGCCGGTGCGGAACGGAAAGGCCGGAATGCCGAGCGGCCCGGGCATGGCCGTCGTGCAGAAGTGAAGAGGGCGCCTGGCGCCGACGGGCGACGCGTGACTGGTCCCGGGGGCTGCTTTAAGGAAATTGCGCCGACATGAAATTTTATTGCTAGAATGCGGCAGATTTCGTAAGTTCCGACGAAGGAGATAAGGGCACCATGGCTGGCTCCAAACTCGATACGATCGACAGGATGATCCTGTCCGAACTCCAGTCGGACGGACGGATGACGAATGTGGAACTGGCCAAGCGGGTGGGCATCTCGGCGCCGCCCTGCCTGCGGCGGGTGCGCACGCTGGAAGAGGCGGGGTATATCCGCGGCTACCACGCGGACGTGGATGCACGGGAGTTGGGCTTCGAGGTGCAGGTCTTCGCCATGGTGCGGCTACACAGCCAGGCCGAGAGCGACCTTGCCGCCTTCGAGCGCCGGGCGCAGGCATGGCCGCTGGTTCGGGAATGCCACATGCTCAACGGCGAGATCGACTTCATCGTGAAATGCGTGGCCCCCGATCTCTCGACCTTCCAGAATTTCCTTACCGAGGAACTGACCGCGGCCGAGAACGTGGCCTCGGTCAAGACCAGCCTGGTGATTCGCTGCGCCAAGGATGAACCCGCCGTCCCCTTCGACGTGCTCGAGGAACGGCTCGCACGCAGGGCATGACCCCGGGCGCGGGTCAACTGGCGGCTGAATCCGAACGGCCCCGGACCATGCCTGACCCGGGCCGCGGCTGATCTGCACCGGGTCCCTGGCGGAAAGCACCGCCTTCACCATATGCGGGTTCCGTGGCGGTCCTTTCAGCGCGGCGGCGCCGCCGGGCTTCAGGCGGCGCTGTCGTCGGCCGCGGGGTCGAGCAGGGCGCGGCGGCGCTTGCGCTGGGGGACCTTGATCGCGAATTCGTCGACCAGCGCGCTGTTGGGGAAGAATTCGGCAAAGCGGCGCAGGCGTTCGGGCTTGATCCGGCGCAACTGGTCGGCATCGGGCTGATAGCTTTGCATGGCCAGGCCGTTGGCCATGATCGTGGGCCCCCCTGCCAGGCACAGGTGATAAAGCGTCAGCGGCGCGATGGCGCGCTGGGTGACGATGGTTTCACCATCGACCATCTCGGCCACGTCACGAAACGCCTTCCGCCGTGCCGACCAGAGGCGCGCACCCGGCCCGAGCAGCAGATCCTGCATCGGGCGGTTGTAGCCGAGCGCATCCACGCAAAGACGATAGAGCGCGCATGCGCCCGCCTGTCCGGCCGCGGGATCGATCACGATCCGGCCGATCCACTGGACCGGTGCCGGGCCCGCCTCGGCGGTGTCGACCAGATCGCCGGGCGCGAGATCCTCCACCGCGACATGGCCGGTGGCTGTGGCGATCATCGCGCCACGGGCGAGCGCCGTGAACGCCGCGTCGCAGAATGGATGGATGTCCAGCCGGCGCCGGATGGTCACGATCCGGCCCCGATCGTCGAGGCAGTCAGCCTCGTACAGGCGGGTCGAAGCCAGGCCGCGATGGCGCTGCACGGCCCCCGGCAGCGCGCGCGAATCGTCGCGATCGGCCCAGGCCGGGAAATCGTCGGGGAGCACGGAATCATTCATGTGATCGGTCTTTCGGGTCTGGTCACATCTGCCCCGGCCCCCACCGAAGGTGCAGAAACATGCGATGGCGAAAGGAGATCAAATGTCGGGAATCATGTCAACGAACACGGTTAACTGGCCGACCGTCAGAGACAAAGCGCCCTGACGATCCCGCTTTGTTGCCGGATTGGAGACATCCGGCCGCGCCGAGGCGTTCCGGGCAGCGGATCGAACCGTGTTGCCAGAACCGACTGCAGCCAGAGGCCCGGTTTCGTCCAGCGCAAGGCGCGCGCGGGCGGCTCGGGCGCGTATCCGGCATCCGCCGGCACGATCTGGAACTGAACGCGTTCGCTCGTCGTCATCCTCGTCCTTCCGGTCTGCCGTCGCGGCAGCTTCGGTTTCGTTCCGCCCCGGGGTGGGGGGCGCCCCGGCGCGCGGCGCCGGGTTGGGGCCCTGGTGCTACTGGCCGTCCCGCCCCCAAGCCTCGCGCGTGAATGCGGCCTGCGAAAGGCACCCCTGTGGCATCGGCCTGACCGGGCCGGCCGCTGTCCGGATCAGATCCGTATGATCGAGATCAGCCGGCCGTAATCGACCTCCTTCGCATGAACGGAGCGGCGGTACGAATAGAACCGTTCCGGATCGTTGTAGGTGCAATGGCGGATCCATTCGGCATGGCCGACGCCGGCCTCGCGCAGCCGGTGCAGCCCGAAGCCCGGCAGATCGAAGAGCATCCGGTCGGCGTTGCCCTGGACGAAAAAGCGCGCGTAATCGGGATCGGCATCGCGGAAGGATTCGAAGAATTCGGGGCCGACCTCATAGGCGCGCTGGCTGATCGTCGGCCCGATCACCGCGCTGATCGCGCGACGCCGCGCGCCGAGTCGTTCCATCGCCGTCAGGGTTTCCTCCAGCACCCCGTCAAGCGCGCCGCGCCAGCCGGCATGCGCCGCACCGATGACGCCGGCCTCGGCGTCCGCCAGCAGGACCGGCTGGCAATCGGCGGACAGGATCCCCAGCGCAAGACCCGGCGTCGCGGTCACCATCGCATCGGCGGCGAGGCGCTGTTCGGGCGGCGCCTCCAGCGTCACGACGCGGGTCGAATGGCTCTGCGCGACGCTGACCAGGCGCTCGGGCGACACCGCCATGGCATGTGCGGCACGGGCGCGGTTGATGGCCACGATCTCCGACTGGTCAGAGGAGCCGTAGCCGCAGTTCAGCCCCGCGAACACCCCCGAGGAGGCGCCGCCCTGTCGGGTGAAGAAGCCATGCCGCAAGGGCTGAAGGCGATCGGCGGTCAGGTACACAAGG
>JASBUM010000097.1 GCA_030147905.1 Acidimangrovimonas sp. | reverse complement strand
AAGCGTCTGTCCGGAGGAGGGCGCCCCCACGGCCGGATCCGCCATTCAGCCCACCCACCGTTCAGCCCGCAAAGCCGTTAGCCGAAGCCGGCCGCCCGTCAGTCCCTTGGGGCCTGTCCGTGCCATGTGTTCCGAGGCTGTATGTTCCGGGGCCGTCTGTTCCGGGGTCGTGCTTCCGGGCGGTTCTGGGCCCTCGGTTCCGGTCACCGGCGTCGGCGGGCATGGCCGGGACCGGCGGCGCGGCATTCCGGACCCGCCCGCCAGACCCGCCCGCCGGATGGGCTTGCCGCGCCCCGGCACACGCTGCGTGCGGAGCGCGCGCCGATCGTTCGCTCACCCGATGGCGGCTCGGGCCGGTTGTGCGCCCGTCGGCGCATATCGCGCGGCTGCGCGCCCGCCCGCGCATATCGGAGCCCCGCGCGTCCTTACGGGCGCATCGAAAGTTCACGCGCCGTCACGGGCGGGACAGGCAGCCCGAGGAAGGGGACCCGGGTCAGGCCCCCCCCGCGATCAGGCGTTCGCCTCGCGGATCTTGTCGGCCGCTTCCTTGTTGTAGTTCACGCCCTTCTGTTCGAAGAGCTGGTCGAGTTCACCCGAGAGCGTCATCTCGGTGATGATGTCGCAGCCGCCGACGAATTCGCCCTTGACGTATAGCTGCGGGATCGTCGGCCAGTCCGAGAAGTCCTTGATTCCCTGGCGGATTTCTGCGTCCTCAAGAACGTTCACATCGGTAAATTCGACCCCCATGTAGTTTAGCACGCCGGCCACGCGGCTGGAAAAGCCGCATTGCGGCATCGCCTTGGTGCCCTTCATGAAAAGCACCACGTCGTGGCTGGTGATCGTGTCGCGGATATTCTGTTCGGCGCTCATGGTGTTCGAGCCTTCTGTTCGGGGCGGCGGGGCCGCCGGTGTCGTGCCTGTCCGCGGCGCCTATTCCGGCGCCTTGGTCGTCAGTGCAAGGGCATGCAGATCGCCGTTGGGGCCGTCCATCTTGCCCTTGAGGGCAGCATAGACGGCGCGCTGCTGCTGCACGCGGTTGAGACCGCGGAAGCTTTCGTCGATCACTTCCGCGGCCCAGTGGTTCCCGTCCCCCGCCAGGTCGGTAATGGTGATCCGCGCATCGGGAAAGCTTTGCCGGATGAGGTCTTCGATGTCCTGGGCTTCCATCGCCATGGCGGGTTCCTGTGCTTGTTCGTGGTGAATTTATGCCTCGCACCGCAGGTCTGCAAGCGCCCCGCCGTCCGCGAAGGGAATGGCGGGCGGGGCGCGCGGCGGCCTAGCCCTCGCCCAGATGGGCGGCGAAGGCCCCGCGATAGAGCGCCGAGAGCGTGGCGAGCGGGGCCTCGGCCCCTCCCAGCCGGACCTGCGTGCCGCCGAAGCGCCCTGCCAGTGTCGCGGTGACGCCGGCCTGCCCGGCCGCGACCATCAGCGCCTCGGCCTGGTCGAAGGGGCAGGCGACCAGATAGCGGGCCTGGTCCTCGCCGAAGAGAAGCCCGGTGTCGTCGCTGTCGAGCGTCAGGCCAAGGCCTGCCGCCTCGGCCATCTCGAAGGCGGCCAGCGCAAGCCCGCCCTCGGACAGGTCGGTGGCGGCCGTGACCAGTGTGCGGTTGTCGAGCAGGAAGCGGCCATTGCGCGCCTCGGCGTCGAGATCGACGGGCGGGGGCGGGCCGTCCTCGCGGCCGAACATCTCGGCCAGCAGGGCCGACTGGCCGAGATGGCCGGGGCTCTCGCCCAGGACGATGGCGAAATCGCCCTCGCCGGGCAGGGCACCGATGACATCCTCGGGCCGTTCGATCAGCCCGACCGCGCCGATCGTGGGCGTCGGCAGGATGCCGGCCCCGTCGGTCTCGTTGTAGAGCGAGACATTGCCCGAAACGATCGGCATCGCGAGGGCGGTGCAGGCCGCCCCG
>JASBUM010000093.1 GCA_030147905.1 Acidimangrovimonas sp. | reverse complement strand
GCGCCGTTGTTCTCGACCACCCGGATCGGAATGCCATAGGGGATCTCGTAATGCGCGCGGGCAAGCCTTCGCGCGATCTCGGCCCGGTCCTCGCGGCCGCGCGCGGCCAGCCGTTCGGCAAGAACCGCCGGGCGGGCGGTGACATGGATGCAGACCAGACAGGGGAATTCCTCCCATGCCGGGCCGAGCATGGCGCGCGAGGCGTTGAAGACCACGTCGCGGCCCTCGGCCAGTGCCCGCTCGATATCGCGCGAGATGCCATAGCACAGCCCGTGCGCGCGCCAGTGCAGGGCAAATTCACCGGCCGCGGCGCGGCGGTCGAATTCCGCCCGGGTCACGGGTTCGAAGATCTCGGCATCATGGCCCGAACGGGTCCGCGTGATCGCCCGCCGCGCGATCCGAAGATCCGCGCGCTTGGCACGCGCGGCGGCGATCAGCGTATCCTTGCCCGCCCCCGACGGGCCGACCACGGCATAAAGACGTCCGGCCATCATCCCCCTCCGGTCCGCGGAGGCGCGCCCGTGGCAGATCCGGCGGGCGGCGAGGAAGCCGGAGCGGCCGATCCGCGACCCGCCCCCGGCGCGGCATCCCCGCGAAAGGGGCCATCCATCGTTATCGTCCGGTCGCAGATCCGGCGCCGCGCCCCGGCGTCGTGGAAGATACCCAGAATCGCGCTGCCCGCCGCCTTGGCCTCGGCAATCAGGGCAAGCACGGTCTCGCGGTTGCCGGCGTCGAGGCTCGCCGTCGGCTCGTCAAGCAGGAGCACCGCGCGCGGGCGGATGAAGCCGCGCGCGAGGTTGACACGCTGCTGCTCGCCGCCCGAGAAGGTGGTGGGCGACAGCTCCCACAGCCGTTCCGGGATCGCCACACGCGCGAGCATCCTGCGCGCGCGGGCGCGCGCCTCGGCCTGCGCCACGCCCAGATCCAGCAGCGGCTCGGCCACGATGTCGACGGCCGGCACCCGCGGCAGCACCCGCAGGAACTGACTGACATAACCCAGCGGTCCCGCGCGCAGCGTCCGTACGGTCCGCGGATCGGCCCCCACCAGTTCCACCCCCGCCACCCGGATCGAGCCGGACGCGGCAAGGTAGTTGCCCCAGATCATCCGCATGAGCGTCGATTTCCCCGACCCCGAAGCCCCCGCCAGCGCCACGCATTCGCCGGCCCGCACCGTGATCGCGACGTCGCGCAGGACGGCGATGCGCACCCCGCCCTGATTGTGGAGCACGAAATCCTTCGAGAGGCCGCGAACGGCGATCACCGGCAGACCATGGTCGCCGGTTGCGGGATCGGTATCATCTTCGTTGCGCTTCATCCCCGCCACCATGGCCTAGACCTGCAACACGGATGCGACAAGAAGCTGCGTATAGGGGTGCTGCGGATCGTCGAGCACCTGATCGGTCAGGCCGGCCTCGACCACACGGCCATCCTTCATCACCATCAGCCGGTCCGCCAGCAGCCGCGCCACCGCCAGATCATGTGTCACGATCACCGCCGACAGTCCCATCTCGCGCACCAGTCCGCGCAGGAGATCGAGAAGACGCGCCTGGACGCTGACGTCGAGCCCGCCGGTAGGCTCGTCCATAAGCACCAGACGCGGGGCGGTAATCAGGCTGCGCGCGATCTGAAGGCGTTGCTGCATGCCGCCGGAGAAATCGCGCGGCAGGTCGTCAATGCGGTCGGCGGCGATCTCGACCCGTTCGAGCCAGTCGCGCGCCCGGGCGCGGATCCGTCCGTAATGGCGAAGCCCCCGCGCCATCAGAGGCTCACCAAGATTGCCGCCCGCGGTGACATCCATCCGCAATCCATCGCGGGGGTTCTGATGGACATGGGCCCAGTCGCGGCGAGCATGCCGGCGAAGGTCCGGCCCTGCATCAGCGCCAAGCTCGATCCAGTCCGTGGCCGCGCTCTCCACGCCCGCCCCGCCCATGTCGGCACCAAGCGTGCCCGCGGCGCGAAGCCCCATACGCGGATCACCCGCGCCGCTTGCCGCATTGTCCACGCCGCTCGTGCCAGTGCCGTCCGGGCCCGCGCCGACCGGGCCCGCGCCGTCGATGCACGCGCCGTCCGGACCCGCGCCCTCGGGGCCCGTGCCCGTCTTGTCGGTCTCGTGCCGATGCGCCGCGCCGCGAGGTCCGCCATCATCGGATTGGCCCGCGACCTGGTGCCTGGCCGATGGCCCGACCACCCCCGGTCCGGCGACACCCACGGACGCGGCCGGGTCGGCGTCGCCAGCCCTCCGATAGCGGATCCGCCCGGCGTCCGGGCGCAGCTCTCCCGCCAAGAGGCGCAGGAGCGTGGTCTTGCCCGAGCCGCTTTCGCCGACGATCCCCATCACCTCGCCCGGCCACAGATCGAAGCCGATCCCGGCGCAGCCAATCCGCGCCCCATAGCTATGCGCAAGGCCGGCGACCGACAGAAGGGGCGCGTCAGCCGCGCGCGCCGCCACGGCCCCGCCGCCGAGCGGGTCGCGGCGGCCCGGATCCATGCGGCGCGCGCCCCCGCCGGCCGTCCCTTCCGCGTCAGCCCCTGCCATCGGCCCCTCTCCCATACGGCGGCGGCATCGCCGGCTTCACCGCCGCGCGCGGGCGCCGCCCCCCGATCGGCCGCGCGTCCGCCCCGGCTGCAACCGCGTCCGCCCCGTCCGGCGCCGCGCCCTTCCCCGGCGTGGCCGCCCGGCGCCGCTGCGAGCAATAATCGGTGTCGGAACACTGGAACCGGCGGCCGCCGTCATCATCGATGACGACCTCGTCGAGATAGCTGTCTTGCGCGCCGCACAGGGCGCAGGCCTGCGGCGGCTTGCTGGCGACGAAGGGGTGATCTTCGAAATCGAGGCTCATCACCTCGGTATGGGGCGGCAGCGCATAGATCCGCTGTTCGCGCCCCGCCCCGAACAGCATCAGCGCGGGGCTGCGCGACAGTTTCGGATTGTCGAATTTCGGGATCGGCGAGGGATCCATCAGATAGCGTCCATCCACCCGCACCGGATAGGCATAGGCGGTGGTGATCGCCCCGTGACGCGCGATATCCTCGTAGAGCTTGACATGCATCAACCCGTAGTCGCCGGCCGCATGCATGCGCCGGGTTTCCGTCTCGCGCGGTTCGAGAAAGCGCAGCGGCTCGGGGATCGGCACCTGGAAGACGACGATCTGCCCGGGCCGCAGCGGCGTCTCCGGGATCCGGTGACGGGTCTGGATGATGGTCGCGCGATCGGTGCGGGTCGTGGTCTCGACCCCGGCCGTGCGCGCGAAGAAGCCGCGGATCGACACCGCGTTGGTGGTGTCGTCGGCGCCCTGGTCGATGACCTTGAGACAATCGCCGGGCATCAGGCAGGCGGCGGTCAGTTGCACGCCGCCGGTGCCCCAGCCGTAGGGCATCGGCATCTCGCGGCTGGCGAAGGGCACCTGATAGCCCGGTAGCGCCACCGCC
>JASBUM010000092.1 GCA_030147905.1 Acidimangrovimonas sp. | reverse complement strand
CCCGCCGAGGCCCTGCCCTCGACCAGATCGAACAGGACCACGGGCTTTTCCAGCGCCATGTATTCGACGATCTTGTTCATCGTCGAGCGATCCGTCATCGCGTTCTTCGGATCGGGGCTGAGCCCGATGTCGCAGGCGTTGAGCGCGGCAACCAGACGCTCGCCATAGAGCGCGCCGGTAAAGGTGAAATGTCGCTCGAGGCCGCGGCGCGCGACATCGGCCCGCATCGCCCCGAGCGCGGGGCCGAAGCCCGCGATCACCACATGCAGATCGGTGATCGCGTGACGATGAATCAGGGACGATACCGCCGCGACCAGAAGGTCCATCCCTTCCTGCTGGCCGATGACGCCCACGTAACCCAGCACATGCGCCGCCCCCCGGCGCAGCGACCTGTCACCGGGGCCCGGACGGAAATCGTCGAGCGCCGGGCCGGAGCGCACGGTGAAGACGTCTGATCCGCGCTTGCCGCCGCGGTCGCGGGCGATGGCGCGAAAACTCTCGTTGGTCGCGATCGATACACGGGCGGTGGCGAAATTCAGCCGCTCCAGCAGGCGGAGCATCCGATGCACCCATCCGCGGCGGCCGAACTTGGCCTCGTAGAGCTCGGGCGACAGGTCGTGATGGTCGAAGACATAATGCACCCCCCGATGGCGATAGCGCCAGGCGATGAGGAACAGCAGATCGGGCGGGTTGCATCCGTGGATCACGTCGAAACCGCGTTCGCGCCGCACCCGCGCCGCCAGCCGCAGCATCTGGCGCAGCGCATGGGCATATTCGCGAGCATATGCGGCGAGGCCCGCATGGGCCTCCGGCGGGGGCGGATAACGGTAGATGGCAACGCCGTCGATGGTTTCCTCCGCCCGCTCCCAGCCACGGCCCATCGGGCAGATGACACTGACGGTATGGCCAGCCGCGGCCAGGGTCGTGGCCTCCATCCACACGCGCCGATCCAGCTGTACCGGCAGGTTCTCGACCAGGATCAGGATCCGCCGCCCCCGCGGGGTCCGTGCCGGAGGGGGCAATTCGCCGGGCCGGAAGGTGGATGGGCGCGACGGGCGGGCATCAGGATTCATCAACGGCTGGCCTTCGCGGCCGGTCCGAGACCGGGCCGCGGCAAGAGGGTTGCGGGCAGGGGCGTGCGACGGGTCCCTGGCGGGTCAAGCCCTTGTCGCGCGCGCATGGTTAACGGCCGGTTAATCACACTCGGGCATCACGCCATGACCCGTGCGGCACAGCCGGCCGCCACCCGCGCGGGGCAGATCAGCCCTTCGGCGCCGCGACGGCCGCGGCCGGCCCTGGCGACGCGCCACAGCAGGAGCCTAACGATGGACGCATTCAAGGATTATCCGATCACTCCGACCTCGCCGATCAACGACGCCACCAGCGTCACGCCCGACGATCTCAACGATCTCGCGAGCTTGCCGCGTGCACTCTATGTCGGAACCGCCGGAAATCTCGCCGTGGTCACCGCCGGCGGGCAATCCGTCAGTTTCAACAATATCCCGGCGGGCAGCCTGCTTCCGCTGCGCGCACGGCGTGTCAGTGCCACGGGAACAACCGCGGGCGACATCCTGGCCCTGTGGTGAGAGGCCCGCGGCCAGCCGGGTGACGGGTCCGTTCCGGCGCAGGCGCTTCACCGCGGGCGAAAGGCCCGCGGTACGGGTACGGGACGACAATGGGCATGACGGTGCGGGAGGGAACGCATGCACGGGCGCGCGACGGAGCGCGCCGGGCCAGCCCCGCCGCCCCTGGCCGGATCGCCGGCGGGACGGCACGGACCGGCAGCAGGCGCAAAGGGGGTGCGCGCGCACGAATGCTGGGCTATCCTGTTCGCGTTTGACGAGTATCCACGGTCCAGTGCCCCATGCCAGCGATGCCGCCCTCCGGCCCGATCCAGGCGATTTCCGCCCCCCCGGTCTACAAGCCGCATCCCTCGCGGGCCTTTCGCCTCTTGCGGTTCTTCACCGCCATCGTCGATCCACGAGCCTATCTGCATGCGTTGCGGATCCTCAACTACTACAATTACACCCATGTCGTTCCGCGCCGCCGGCTAAGCCTTGGACCCGGCGCACGGATCAGCCCCAATGCGGGCTTTGCCCATCCCGAACGGATCAGCGCCGGTCACCGGCTGTCCGTGGGCGCACGCACCCAGTTGTGGGCCGGCCCCGGCGGCGGCCGGATCCGCATGGGTGATGACGTTCTGTTCGGACCCGATGTTCTGGTGACCGCCGCCTCCTACCGCTATGACGACGGCAGCCCGGTCGGCGAACAGGCCATGGACGAGGCCGACGTGCTGATCGGCAATGACGTCTGGATCGGGGCAAGGGCGATCATCCTGCCGGGAACCCGGATCGGGGACGGCGCCGTGATCGGTGCGGGGGCAGTCGTGTCCGGCACCGTACCGGCGGGTGCTGTCGCGGTCGGCGTGCCGGCGCGGGTGGTGGCCCATCGCGGCGGGACCGCAGAGCGGGCGGACGGCGTGCCTCTCGATGACCATGCCGCGGACCCGGTGGTGACCTTGTCCGCCGCAGCGTCCCGCGCGCCCGCGGCCGCGACCGGCGCGACACAGGACCACTCGGATCGGGGCGCGTCGGCGGCGGGGCGGTCAGGGCAGGCGGCCCCCGCACCACAGGCCGCCGAAGGGAAACCCCGCGTCACGGACCGGGGCCCCGACGGCGGGGCTACAGACGGTGGGATGGCAGACGGTGGGACGGCAGACGGTCGGGGGGCGGGGCGCTGATGCCGGCCATGCCCTGTTTCGCCGCGTCCGCCCGGGCCCGGTCGTGCTAGGCCGGGCGGCGCTGATCCTCGCGGGCGGGGCGTTCGGGTCGGTCCTTCTGCTGGCACGCAACCTTGCGCTTGCGCGGCTGGTGCCGGTAGCCGACTACGGCATCGCCGCGACCTTCGCGCTGACCGCGGCGGTGGCCGAGATGGTCTCGGCGCTCGGCCTGCCGCAGCAACTCATGCGTCATCCCCGCGGGGAAGATCCCGCATTTCAGGCGGCACTGCAGGGGCTTCATCTCCTGCGCGCGCTCTTGGGCGCAGCACTTCTGTTCGTCCTTGCCGGGCCGATCGCGGCATTCTTCGGCCTGCCGGAGCTGGCCTGGGCCTACCGGTTGCTCGCGCTGGTGCCGCTGTGCAACGGGCTGGTGCATTTCGACATCCACCGTCATGCGCGCCAATTGCGCCACGGGCCCGCCATCGCGACGAACGTCGCCTCGCTTGCCCTGTCGCTGGCGGCGATGGTGCCCGCGGCCGCGATCTGGGGCGACTACCGCATCATGCTGCTGGCGCTGCCGGTTCAGGCGGCGGCGGCCGCGGCAGTGTCCCACGCGCTGGCGACACGGCGCTACCGTTTGCGGCTGGATCGGGAGACCTGTGTCGAAAGCTGGCGCTTCGGCCTGCCGATCCTGCTCAATGGGGCGCTCCTCTATCTCGTGTTCAATGGTGAACGGCTGATCGTCGCGCGGGTACTGGGGATGGAGGCGCTGGCCGGCTTCGCGCTGGCCTTCACCCTGACGCTGACACCCACCCTTGTGCTTGAGCGCGCGGCGCAGACGCATTTCCTGCCACAGCTTTCGCGCAGACTGGACCGACCCGCGGAATTCCGTCCGCTTGCGGCCGCGACCTTCCAGGCACATTTCCTCTTCGCCGCGCTGCTTCCGCCGGCGGCGATCGTGATCGGGGTGCCGCTTGTCTCTGCGCTGCTGGGGCCACGTTATGACGCGGCGCTGCCACTTCTCGCGTGGCTGGCGATTGTCCAGTCGGTGCGGCTGGCCAAGGGCGGCAGCTCGACCGTGGCGCTGGCGGCGGGTGACAGCGGCAACGGGCTGGTCGCCAACCTGCTGCGCGCAGCCCTGATGCCGGCGGGCTGGCTGGTGCTGCAAACCGGGGCGGGGCTGGATGCGATGATCGCGGTCGCGATCCTGGCCGAGGGCCTTGGCTTTGCGCTCGCGCTGCGGCTGGCGCTGCGCCGGCTCGCCGCACAGACCGCGGGGATCGGCGCTTCGCTGCGGGCTTCGGTGCTGGTCTGGCTGATGTCGCTGGGCGGCGCCGGTGGCTGGGCGATGCTGACACCGGCCGGACCCGCCGCCGCCTGGTCGACCGCGGGGCTCGGGGCGGCGGCGCTCGTCGCCTTGCTGGCAACGATTGCCGCCACCGATCTGCGCCGGCATCTTCGGAACCGGCCCACCGCGCCGGCGGCGCGGAGACGGCCGGTCACGGGCGCCGGCGACGAATCTTAGTCTGTCGTTAACCAAGCTCTCCTATGCCAGAGGGGTCGCCCGGTCGCGTCGGCCGGCGCGGACACCCCCGGCAGGAAGGGAGAATGGCCGTGAGGCTTGGTGATTGCGCGACGGGGCGGGACAACAATTTCAACCTGATCCGGCTTGTCGCCGCGACGGCGGTTCTGGTCTCGCATGCCTGGCCGATCACCGGCGGCAAGGGCACGGCCGAGCCGCTGACGTCGATCACCGGCGTCACGCTGGGAAGCTGGGCGGTGGCGGTCTTCTTCGCGATCTCCGGCTTTCTGGTTTGCGCAAGCTTCGAGCGCTCGGCTTCGGCGCGTTCCTTCGTCATGGCGCGGGCGCTGCGCATCTTTCCCGGACTTGCCGTCTCGGCGCTGCTGGTCGCGCTGGTGCTGGGCCCGGCGGTGACGACGCTTGCGACCGGCGCCTACCTGTCCCATCCCGCGACATGGGAGTTCATCATTCGCAATGCCACCGCAATCAAGAGCCAGTACACCCTGCCCGGCGTCTTTGCCGCCAACCCCTTCCCCGCGGTCGAGGGTTCGATCTGGACGCTCGTCCATGAAATCGCGAGCTATCTGATGTTGCTTGGCATCGGTCTTCTGGGGCTTGGGCGGCGGTCCTGGGTCGGCTATGCCGGCGCGCTGGCCTATGCAGCCTTCTGGCTGGCGCCGCAGGCGGCGGGCACCGTCTATCCGGGGCGGCTGATGGACTGGCGCGAATTGTCGCTGCCCTTCGTCATCGGCATGGCGGCATGGCGCTGGCGGCATCGGATCGTGCTCGGCCCGGTCAGGCTCGGCGTGGTCCTCGGCGCGGCCTGGATTGCCTGGGACGGGCCACTGCAGGCGCCGATGATGGCACTCGCGGTAGTCTATGCCGCGCTCTGCGCCGCCTATCTGCCG
>JASBUM010000087.1 GCA_030147905.1 Acidimangrovimonas sp. | reverse complement strand
CCCCGCAGAGGGATTTCGCCGCGGCGCGCTGCATCTGGCACGGATGGCGCGCAGTGCCCAAGCCCTGGGCTTCCCCTTCGACGAGGCCGCCGCACGGGATGCGATGGAGCTAGCCGTTCGTGGTGCCGGGGCCGTCGATGGCGGGATCGAGCCCGATGACCGAAACCCGCCGGGCGCATTGCGGCTGCGCCTTGTGCTGAAGGCGTCGGGGGCCCTTCGCGCGGCCGCCGCGCCGCTCGGCCCCGCGCCCGGGATCTGGCATGTCGCCATCGCCCCCGACCGACTGGATGCGGCCGATCCATGGCTTCGACACAAGACCAGTCGCCGGCCGCTCTACGAACGGTGGCGTGCCGCGCTGCCGCCGGACGTGGACGAGATGCTGTTTCTCAATCGTGCGGGTGCGCTCTGCGAAGGGACGATCACCAATCTCTTCGTCGAATGCGATGGCATGCTACTTACGCCGCCCCTTCGGGCCGGGGTGCTGCCCGGTGTTCTGCGCCAGTCGCTGCTGGCCGCGGACCGCGCGCGCGAAACCGATCTACACCCCCGCGATCTGGAAGGGAACGGGGCGATCTTCGTCGGCAATTCGTTGCGGGGGCTGATCCCGGCGCGGCTTCTACCGATCGACGCGGGCTGAGCAGACCCGCGCCTTGGATGCGGGCCACATCCGGCCGGAAATGTCACGAAAACCGCCCGGCCATGCGGGCCCGACGATCAGTCCCGCGTGCCGCCATCCCCGGCCAGCGGCGCCGTCCGGTAAAGCCCGAGCTTCAACCCGCCATGGGCGATCGGGGCGCCCATGGGCAGGAAGGGGAGACCCGTGGCGCGGGCAAGGGCCGGCTCGGTCGTCACCAGGCCCACGCGCCAGCCCCCGAATTCGCGCCGCAGGACCGTGCCGAGGCTCGCATAAAGGGCGTGAAGCGCGCCGCGTTGCCCGATGCGGCCGCCATAGGGCGGATTGACGACGACGAGGCCGGGCGGGCCGGGTGGCGCGCGCAGCGCCGATATCGGCTGTCCGGCAAAGTGGCAAAGTGGCTCTATTCCTGCCCTTTCGGCATTGGCGCGGCTGTTTCGGATGGCGCCCTCGTCGCGGTCGTAGCCATAGAAGCGCAGCCCGGGTAGCGGCGCGACATCCCCGGATTCGCGGGCCTTCATGGCAGCAAGGGCCGTCGGGTCGAATCCCGCCAGATGTTCGAAGGCGAAGGCGCGGGCGCGACCCGGCACGAGGCCGAGCGCGATCTCGGCAGCCTCGAGCACGAATGTGCCCGACCCGCACATCGGATCCACCACCGTCTCGGTGCCGGCATAGCCGCATTCGCGCAGGATGGGCGCGGCCAGTGATTCACGCAGCGGGGCCTTGCCCACCGCCTGTTTGAGGCCGCGCTGGTGGAGCGGTGCGCCTGAGCTGTCGATGCTGATCGTGACCAGGTCGTCCTCGATCCGCGCCTTGACGACGACGGCTGCATCGGCTGCGATCGGGCAGCCCACGCTTTCGCGGATCGCCGTCTCGATGCGCTGCGTGGCGGCGCCTGCGTGATAGATGCGCGAGCGCCGGCAGGTGGTCTCCACCCGGACCGGTTCATCGGCGCGAAGTGTCCGGTCCCAGGGAAACCGGCGTGCTCGCTTGTCGAGCTGGGCGAGATGCATGGCACGGAAGCTTCCCAGACGCACCAGCACTCGCACGGCGCCCCGCAGCACCAGATTGGCGCGCCAGACCGTATTCCAGTCGCCACGCAGCGTCACGCCGCCGGGTATCGTCTGCGCCGGGCCGAAGCCGGCCGCCCGGGCTTCGGCGGCGACGGCCAGCTCCAGGCCCGGGGCGACGACGATGAAGATCTCGAAAGGGTCCTGTTCGTGCATGCCCGCCGGCATAGCGCGAAAGGGGACGGTCCGCGAGCGGTTAGTGCGGACGCCTCCGGCGGGGCGGTATTTGGCCCGGAAGAGCGGGAGGCGGCGCGATCTGCCGAAGGGGTGCAAGCCTAGCCGACCCGGGCGGCCCCGGTTTCTGCCGCCAACGCGGGCGCGGCGACCAGGCCGCGAGGAACCACAGTTCCGGGGCGGCAGCGGTGCCGACGGAACAGACAGCCAGCGTCAGCGTCAAGCCGATTTCAGCCCGCCGGCTGGAATGCCGCGGATGACGGAGAGCCAGCCGAGCCGGAGACTGGCTGCGCCAGCGATGTCCGTTCAGCGCCGCCATGAAGCTGTTGAGCGGCGGGCGAGAAAACTTCGAGAAGGCCGGCACGAGGTTGAAGACCGCTGTTGTCGAGGCCGAAGGCGAGAAGGCTGCGGCCCCGGCCTTGGTGCTGGCGCTTGTCAGGCCCTTGGGATTCGTCACATGGGGTTTTCCACGGCGGCGATCGATCCGAAATGCCGTAGGTCGGATGCGTGAACGGGAACACATCCTTGAATGCATTTGCGCCACTCTCGTCTGGCGAGACTCCACGGGCTTGCCATTATTTTACATAAGCTTGATTCCAAGACTTACGGGGGATGCGGCGGGCGTCTACGTCGCCGCGGCACCCGGCTGCATCGTCAAGAAACTTTCACCCGCCGCCCGCTTGGCATTCGGGCCGGAACGGGTTAGACGCCCGTGGCGAACATGGAGCCGGGCGCCTGCCCGGCTGGCTCTTCCGGCCGCCGATCCGCCGGATCAACCCGACAGACACGACAGCAGCGACGAACCGGAACCGATCCGGCCGCGCCAGAGGTAATCTTCTTGAACGCCCTTTCCCGATACAAGCGGCAGTGGACGCAGAACATCCGCGCCGATCTGATTTCCGGCCTCGTGGTCGCCCTGGCCCTGATCCCCGAGGCGATCGCGTTCTCGATCATCGCGGGCGTCGATCCGAAGGTGGGGCTATACGCTTCCTTCTCGATCGCGGTCCTCACCGCCATCGCCGGGGGAAGGCCGGGCATGATTTCGGCCGCGACCGCCTCCACCGCCGTCCTGATGGTGACGCTGGTGAAGGACCACGGCCTGCAATACATGCTTGCCGCCGGTATCCTCGCCGGTCTGTTCCAGATCGCCGCCGGACTGCTGCAGCTGGGCCAGGTGATGCGGTTCGTATCGCGCTCGGTCATCACCGGCTTCGTCAACGCGCTGGCGATCCTGATCTTCATGGCACAGCTTCCCGAACTCGACCCGTCCCGGGTGCCGCCCCTTACCTACGCGCTGGTCGCGGGGGGGCTGGCGATCATCTACCTGTTTCCGCGGCTGACGAAGGCCGTGCCGGCGCCGCTGGTGGCGATCGTGGTCCTGACCGCGCTGACGCTGGCGACGGGCTGGCATGTGCGCACGGTAGGCGACATGGGCGCCCTGCCCGATGCCTTCCCGGTTCTGGCGCTGCTGCAGGTGCCGTTCGATCTTCGGACGCTGACCATCATCCTGCCCTATTCACTGGCAATCGCGGTGGTCGGGCTGCTGGAAAGTCTGATGACCCAGCAGATCGTCAACGACCTCACCGATACCGGTTCGGACCGCAATCAGGAATGCATCGGTCAGGGGGTGGCCAACACGCTGACCGGTTTCATCGGCGGCATGGCGGGCTGCGCGATGATCGGCCAGACCATGATCAACGTGAAATCGGGCGGCCGCGGGCGGCTGTCGACCTTCGCCGCGGGGATCTACCTTCTGATCCTCGTGGTCGTGCTGGGCGATCTGGTGGCCCGGATCCCGATGGCGGCGCTGGTCGCGATCATGATCACGGTCGCCATCGGCACCTTTTCGTGGTCCTCGATCCGCAACCTGCGCGACCACCCGGCGCCGTCCTCCATCGTCATGCTGGCTACGGTCGGCATCGTGGTTTACACCCACAATCTGGCGATCGGGGTCCTGGTCGGGGTGCTTCTGTCGGGCGTCTTCTTCGCCGGGAAAATCGCGCGGCTGTTTCGCGTTCGCTCGACGGTTTCGCCCGATGGCAGCCACTGCAGCTATGTGATCGAGGGGCAGCTCTTCTACGCCTCGGCCGAGGATTTCAGCCGTGCCTTCGATTTCGGCACGGTGCCCGAGCGGGTGACGATCGACCTGAGCCATGCCCATATCTGGGATATCTCCTCGATTGCGGCGCTGGACATGGCGGTTCTGAAGTTGCGTCGTGAAGGCGCCGAGGTGTCTCTGATCGGTCTTAACGCGGCCTCGGAGACCATCATCGACCGGCTGTCGATCCACGACAAGCCGGGCGCGATGGACCGGCTTCTGAGCCACTGAAGCGCCGCTGACGCGAGGGCCGGACGTGCCGCCGGCCTTCGCATGAAAGGGCGGAATGGCACGAAGAGCTCCCGGCTGGCGGCTCGGCTTGATGCCGGGATCTCTTCGCCCGGCGCCGGCTTTCCCGTGTCGACCGCTTCGCAGGCGCGTTTCACATGGGTGCCCGACCGGAAGGCGATCATGATCGTATCCGCGCCCCGGTCGTCCATCGCCTTGGCCGCGCCCGCCCTCCGACGCGCGCCGGTCGACTTCGCCAGAGCTTCCGCAGGACCAGAGACCGGATCGTTGATCGTCGCGACATGTGCACCCGCTGCCGCGACCTACGCCGGGTGAACCCCGGCCATCCCGCCCGCTCCGATCAGCGCGTCGCAGATCATCGCCCTTCCTCCCCGATCTTGATGCGCCGCTCTTCGGCTGCCGAGCGTTCCATGGCCGCGACGATGCGCTGGTTCTCGTAGCCGAAGCGGAAGTCGGGAAAGCAGCCGTCCGCACCCGCGAGACCCTGTATGAGGTCATGAACCTCGATCACCTTCACATCGAAATAGCCCAGGCCGCCACCGGCGAAGTCGAACCCGAGGAAGCCGTTGAACTGCTCGACCTGGCTACCGGCCATGAGGGTCTTGAAGCCGCGGTCCGATTTCGGATCGCCGTAGCGCGCGACCTTCAACTCGTTGAAACGCTCGCCATCCATCATGATGGTGACCGCCGTGCCCGAGACCTCCCAGCAGATGCCGAAAACCTTGCCCGCAGAGAGGCGTTGTTGCGCAAATCAGCGTTCGGTCTGACGGTTCCCTTTCCCGTGGCCCTTCACGCGATGCGCTCGATCTAGGCTCTGCCGAGGGCCGAGAAGCGGTTCATGAATGAGCCATGTCGCGCCATTGGTCCGAGCGACAATGGCGAATATTGCGGATCTGGATTTCGGCGGTTTGGCGGTCGGGGGCTCGGGACATGATCCGCTCACCGAAGAGCTTCAGGCAGTTCATCTGCGCCTCGACCCGACTTCGGACATGGTAGCCCGCCCACTTCTTCCAGAGTGCCCTGCCGAGGTGCCGAGTTGCGCGCAGGATCTCGTTTCGCGGCGAGGCTTGTCCGCCATTGGTCCGAGGACAATGCCGAGCGCGGCGGGACAGTCTTCTTTCCATGCGCGACCGTTCCGGCGGATGGGTATGACAGCGTCGGCGCCGCGCGCGATGATGGCAGTGTGGCATCGCCGCGTGTCGTAGGCGCCATCCCCGGTGACGGTGGCGATCTCTTCATCCTCGGGAATTTGCGCCAGCAGGTCGGGCAGCAGGGGGCTGTCACCCTGGCGGCTTGAGGTGAATTCGACCGCGCGTATGTCGCCGGTCTCTGTGTCCATCGCGATATGGACCTTCCTCCATTGCCTGCGGCGCGACGGCCCGTGCTTCCGGGCCAGCCACTCGCCGTCACCGCGGAACTTCGCGCCCCTCGCCATCGTCCTCGGACCGATGGCGGACTATGGCTCGACCGTCGATAAGCAAGTTCAAAGGCTTGCCAGAGCGGCGATACGGGATCTGCACACCGATCCGCGCCTGGCGTCGGCACAGCGTCTAATAATCCGGCACCGGCCAGTCGAGCCCAGCCATCCGGACCAGGCCCTCGACCAGACCAACCGTTTGCCGAAGCGGAAGGCCGAAGAGCACTTTCAGCGTGAGGCAGACTTGGACCGCTGCATCAGAGAACGTCTCGGTGCGCCCCCGCTTGCCGGTCTTTCCAGCCTGCCAGCCCGTGTCGGGATCAAACCAGACCGAGAG
Organism: Acidimangrovimonas sp.; assembly: GCA_030147905.1. The sequence continues at coordinate 25,503 of JASBUM010000087.1, read as the reverse complement.
CGAGCCCCGCTGGCGGAGCGCGGCCCTCGCCATCGGGCTCGGACCGGTGGCGCCGCGATGGCTCGATAGTCGGACCAGTTCGTCGTGCGATAGCGGGTGGGAAAGGGCTTCGGCATGGCGCCGAACTAACGCACTGGATTCGCGCAGTGAATCCTCCTCACCGATATGTGCAACAACGCCGATGCGAACTAGTCTCTCCTAGGGCAGGAGCGCTGTCCTTATTCTGCGCAGAGGTGGCGCCACTCGGCCAGGGCGACGGCGCGGTTCATGTTGAAGACGGTGCGAGAGGAGAGGCTGCGTTCCGTGTTGAAGAGGTTATAGACCGAGGCGTGGACGGCGGCGAACTTCTGGAGCGTTCGCATGCGCTGGAAGCGGAGCAGTGCCCGCTCCCGTCTTCGAAATGGCTGGTGGGAATTCCCCGGGCGGTTATTCATCCACTGGCCAGTTTGCTGGCGGTCACGAATGCCGAGATCTCCCAGGGAGGCACCATAGGAGCACAGGCGGCCGGTGACGATCTCCTCCACGTGGCCATCCCGTTTCAGCGATTTCTTCAAGAATTTCAATGCCGCTTTCTTGTCACGGGTCTTGGTCACTAAGCTCTCGAGTACCCCGCCCTCGTGATCTACTGCTCGCCACAGATAGTGTCGTTCGCCGTTGATCTTCACAAAGACCTCGTCGAGGTGCCAGCGCCAACGGCTTGACCGCATCTCCTCGAGCCGCCGCTTTCGGATCTCTGCCACGAACATCGGACCGAACCTGTTCCACCAGAACCGCACCGTCTCGTGGCTGATGTCGATCCCGCGCTCGTGCAGAAGGCCCTCGATGTTGCGGAGTGAGAGCGGGAACCGGACGCACATCATCACCGCCAGGCGGATGACTTCGGAGCTGGTCCGGAAGTAGCGGAACGGGGGGTGCTGGGTCATCCCGAGAAGCTAGACACCCCCCCTGCCCGCCTCAACATCCATCCCTCTGACAGCACCCCGGTCAGTTCCGTCGCCGGCAGGGCGTCGATATCGGCGCGCAACCCGACCGTGGGTCCCGCGCCGTTACGCAGAACGCCCACCACCCCGATGCCGGCCAGCCCCTCGTGAACCCCGATTCCGAAGCTGCGGAGCCTGGCCGCGATGAAGGCGGCCGTCTCGTGCTCCTCGAAGGCAAGCTCGGGGCGTCGACGCCGCGCGTGACGCCATTCGGTCAGTTGCGGCGCCATGGCCCGGATCGCTTCGGAAATGTTCATCGCAAGTCATTTCAGTGGAACAGCCAGCAAAAGCCGAAGCCAAGGCCCAGCCCGACCAGCAGCCACGCTACCCGATCGATCAGCGCGATGTGCCCTCCTGCCACAGCGGAGACCCCCGCGGAAGCTGCAGCGGCACCGGCATGGGCTCCCCCCGCGCCAATCTCTGCCTGCCCCGTTACCACGCGCCCGAAGGCGGTGAAGAAATCATCGGCAGTCTTGCGCGCCACCGATTGGATCAGCCGGCCACCCACGGACGCAAGCTTGCCGCCCACATCGGCATCGGCGACATAGCGCAGCCGCGTCCCCTCTCCCTCGGCCGTCAGCGTGACTTCCGCGCCGCCGCTGGCGAAACCCGCCGCGCCGCCCTGACCGCGCCCGGTGATCCGATAGGACACCGGCGGCACCAGGTCCGACAGCTCGACCTTGCCACGAAAACTGGCCGACACCGGCCCGACCCGCGCGACGACGGTCGCGGTGAACTCGTTCTCGCCCGTGCGCTCCATCGCCTCGCAGCCCGGGATTGCCCGGCGCAGTACCTCTGGATCGTTCAGGTCACGCCAGACGGTTTCGGGGTCGGCTGGGATAAGGTGATCGCCCTCAAACCGCATCACGCCTCTCCCGAGGCAAGGCTGTTGTAGACCCGGTAAAGCGCTTGGGTGCCTTCTTCGCCGTAGCCGCCATCGACCAGCTTGCGATAGAGCGATGCAGCCAGCGTCAGTCCGGGCAAATCCAGCCCCATCCGCGCCGCTTCCTCCAGCGCGATCGTCATGTCCTTCAGGAAATGGTGGATGAAGAAGCCCGCCGAGAAATCCCCTCGTGCTATCCTGGGGCCGAGCGCGTTCAGCTGGAAGCTCGACGCGGCGCCCGTGCCGATCACCGACAGCACCTGTGCCTGGTCGAGCCCGGCCTTCCTGGCGTAGGTCAGGCTCTCGGCGACCGCGAGCACGGTCGAGGCGATGGCGATCTGGTTGGCCATCTTGGTGTGCTGGCCGGCGCCGGCCCTGCCCAACAGGGCGATATTCGTTCCCATCAGCTCCAGCACGGGCCGCGCCTTGTCGAAGGCCGCCTGAGCACCACCCGCCATGATAGCAAGCCGCGCCTCGCGCGCACCGATGTCGCCGCCCGATACCGGTGCATCGAGCGCGCTCAGCCCGCGCGCCTCGGCCGCCGCAGCGATGCGCTCGGCGAGTGCCGGGCTCGAGGTCGTCATGTCGATCACCACGGCCCCCGGGCGGGCGCGCTCGACGATCCCGCCGGGCTCGAGATAGACCGCCTCGACATCTGCGGGATAGCCGACAATGGTGATCACGATGTCGCTGGCCGCGGCGACGGCGCCGGGACCGTCGTGCCAGACCGCGCCGCGGGCGACCAGCGCATCCGCCTTGGCGGGTGTGCGGTTGTAGACGTTGAGCGGATGGCCGGCAGCCAGGATATGCCCCGCCATGTGCTGGCCCATGATCCCGAGGCCGATGAAGCCGACGCTGGGTTTCTGTTCTGTCACGGCTGGGTCCTTTCGACTGGCTTGGGCGTTCTGTGCCTGACGAGGGCACGGAGACTTTGCGGGCACAGCGGCATCCGCTCGACGGTGACGCCGAAAGGCGCAAGCGCGTCGTTCACCGCATTGGCGATCACCCCGATCGCCCCCATCACGCCGCCTTCGGCCATGCCCTTGATCCCGGCCGGCGTGCGCCGGTTCGGGGTGTTGTGATGCAGAAATTCGATCGCGGGCAGTTCGCAGGGCGAGGCGACGAGGTAGTCGGCCAGCGTCGCCGAGAGGTTCTGCCCGGTGGCGTCATAGACCACCTGCTCCAGCAGCGCCCCGCTCAGCCCCATCGCGATCGCACCCTGCTGCTGGCCGCGCACGACGATCGGGTTGAGCACGGTGCCGCAGTCCTCGACCACTAGGTAGCGGCCGATGGTGAGCGCGCCGGTTCTCGGATCGACTTCGACCTCGCAGGCATGGGTCGCGTTGGAATAGGTCATGGCCGGCGGATCGTAGGTCAGCGAGAAATCCAGCCCTGGTGCGATGCCCTCTGGCAGCGCCAGCGGGTCGAGATAGGCGCGGCGCGCGACGTCGGCCAGTGTCAGCTCGGTGGCTCGCCAGCCATCACCGATCATCCGCTCGACCCGCCCGGCGCGCAGTCTGAGCCCGCCCGGATGGTTCAGCCCGAGCATCCCGGCGGCGATGGTCAGCACCCGCTCCTGCGCCTTTTGCGCACAAAGGTAAAGCGTGCCGCCCCCCGCCGTGGCCCCGCGCCCGCCGCGGCTGCCCATGCCATAGGGCGCGACATCGGTATTGCCGAGATGCATGGTCACATCCTCGGCACGCACGCCCAGCCCCTCGGCAACGGCCTGCGACAGCGGGCTTTCGTAGCCCTGCCCCGTGCCCATGAGGCCGACCGAGGCGTTGACTGCGCCGCTCGGCTCGATCCGCACCCAGGCGGCTTCGTGCCCGGAGCCGGGGATGCCGGCCGACTTGTAGAATTCCGAGCCATAGGTCGTGCTTTCGATCACGGTGCACAACCCGAGGCCGAGAAACCGGCCTTCGGCGCGGGCCGCCGCCTGGCGGGCGCGGAAGTCCGGCAGGTCGATCGCCGCCACGGCCGTCTCCAGCGTTTCGAGCGGGGTGACATCGTCGAGGACCTCACCGGTTGCCATGCGGTAAGGCAGCTCAGCGGGACGGATCGCGTTCACACGCCGCACCTCGACCGGGTCGAGGCCCAGCGCGCGCGCGATCGCGTCGATGGTGCCCTCCATCACCCAGCTGGTGATCGCCATCGGCGCTCGCATCGGCCCCGATCCGCATTTGTTGGTCAGGGCAACCCGCACCTCATAGGCGTAATCCGAAATCCGGTAGGCCCCGGTCAGGATCAGCGCGATGACCCGAGCCATGTAATTCGCCGGGTAGAAGCAGTAGCCGCCGAAATCCTCGTCGATCTCGAGCTCGAGCCCGAGGATCTTCCCTTCCGGAGAAACCGCAGCACGGGTACGGCAATCGTACTCGCGGGCATGCGAGGCCGCCATCAGGTTCTCCATCCGGTCCTCGCGCCAGCGCAGTGTGCGGCGCAAATGCCGGGCGAGCGCGGCAACCGCAAGCTCCTCCCGGTAAAGCGCGATCTTCTGGCCGAAGCCGCCGCCGACATCGGGGCTGATCACCGTCACCTGGCTTTCCGAAAGGTGCATCCGTGCGGCCAGTTGGCTGCGGTAGGGATGCGGCACCTGGTTGCCGACATGCATGGTCAGGTGCGCGCGCCCATCGTCCCAGTCGGCCACGCAGCCGCGGGTTTCCAGGGGCACATGGGTGTGGCGGTGCAGCGCAAAGCGGGCCTCGACCACGCGATGCGCCTCGGCTCGCCTTGCCGCCGGTTCGCCGGCCCGGAACTGCTGATGCGAGACCAGGTTGCTCGGCAGCGTCTCGTCGACCAGCACGGCACCGGGGGCCAGGGCCTCGGTGCTGGTGGTCACCGCCGGCAGCGGCTCGTACTCGACCGCGACGCATTCGGCGGCGTCCTCGGCGACATAGCGGTCGGTCGCGACCACGCAGGCGACCGGATCTCCGTGAAAGCGTACCTTGTCTATCGGCAGCGTGCTCAGTTCGGTGGGGTGCAGCCCCTCGATCGGCGGGGCAAGCCGCAGCCGCGCCGTCAAGGCGTCGAGGTCGCGGCCGGTGAAGATGCCGACGACGCCGGGCATCACTGCGGCTTCCTCGATATCGATCCCGAGGATGCGTGCATGGGCATGCGGCGAGCGCACGAAAGTCACGTGCAGGGCATTGGGAAAGGAGAGGTCATCGAGATAGCGGCCACGACCGCTGACGAGGCGGCGATCCTCCTTACGCGGCAGGGCACGGCCGATCTCGGTGAAGCCCTCGCTCATGCCGCCTCTCCCCGCATCCGCGCGGCGGCCTTCAGCACCGCGGCGACGATGGTCTGGTAGCCGGTGCAGCGGCAGAGATTGCCCGACATCACCCCGCGCACCTCGGCCTCGGTCGGGGCCGGGTTCTCACGCAGGTAGTGCTCGAAGGTCATCACGATGCCCGGCGTGCAGAAGCCGCATTGCAGGCCATGCTCCTCGTGCAGCGCCTGTTGCAGGACGCTCAGCGTGTCGGGCCGGCCCACCGCCTCGATGGTGGTGATCTCGTGGCCTTCCATCTGCGCGGCGAAGGTCAGGCAGGCGCGCGCCGGCCGGCCGTCGATCAGGACGGTGCAGGCACCGCAGACGCCGTGTTCACAGCCTATATGGGTGCCGGTGAGGCCGAGATCCTCGCGCAGCACGTCCGAGAGCAGCTTGCGGGCGGGCAGCCGCAGCTCATGCGTCTCGCCGTTGACCGTGAGCCAGAGGGTAAGCCGGTCTTCCGTTGGCAGGGTCATGCGGCAACCTTCCGGGCAAGCGCGGACTTGAGCGCGCGCAGGACGAGGGTCTCGACCAGTTCGCGGCGGTATTCGGCCGGAACCTGTGGCGTGTCCTCCGGCGTGATCGCCGCCGCGGCAGCCGCGGCCAACTCGGCGAGGCAGCCGTCGTCGGGCAGGCGCCCGGCGGCATGCGTTTCGACCTCCGGCAGCCGCAGCGGCACGGCATCGACCCCGCCAAGGCCGAGGCGCAAGTCGGCAATCCGCCCGGCCGGGTCGCAGCCAAGGCTCAGTGCAACCGAGACCAGCGCGAAGTCGCCGTGGCGCCGGCTGAACAGCTGGAAGTCCCACAGCGCCTCCGCCGCCTGGACCGGAATACGCAGGGCGGTCACGATCTCGTCCGGCGCAAGATCGACGGTCATCACAGACCGGAGGAACGCCGCCGCCGGCACCATCCGGCGCCCGCGCGGACCGGCAATCACCACCTCGGCGTCCAGCGTCACCGCGACCAGCGGCAATTGCGCGGCGGGATCGGCATGGACGAGGCTGCCGCCAAGCGTACCGCGCTGGCGGATCGCGTAATGGCCGATCGTCGCCGCCGCCACCGACATGAGCGGCAGGGCCTGGCGCAGCTCGGGCGCGGTGGCCAGCCGGTGGTGCCTGGTCAAAGCGCCGATCTCGATCACCGGCCCGTCGCGGCGCAGGCTGTCGAGCTCGAGAAGGTCGTTGAGGTCGATCACGTGGCCGGGCCGCGCCAGCCGCATGTTGAGCATCGGCACCAGGCTCTGGCCGCCCGCCAGGAGCTTCGCCTCCGCCCCGTGCTCCGCCAGCAGCGCCAGCGCCTGCGACAGGGTCTCGGGGCGATGATAGTGGAAAGACGCGGGTTTCATTTGCGGCGACGCTCACCAGATCAGAGAGGTACCGCTGTCACGGTCGAAGAGATGCAGGCGGCCGCTGTCGACCGCAAGGTTGATGGTGTCGCCGGACTTGTGCCGTAGGCCCTTACCGACCCGGAAGAACAGCTCGGAGCCGGCAAAATCCATGCCGAGATACTGGTCCGAGCCCACCGGCAGCACCGAATTCACCGTTCCCGCCAGCGCATTGACGCCCTGAATGGCGTCGCCTTCCGAGACATCCTCGGCCCGGATGCCGAGCCGCACCGCGCGCCCGGCCTGCGACGCCAGCTTCTGCGCCATCGCCGCGGGCAAGGCCAGCGAAAGCCCGCCGCCGGTGCGGAACGCGGCACCCGACGGCCCCACCTCCAGCGCACCGTCGATGTAGTTGATCGGCGGGCTGCCGAGGAACGAGGCGACGAAGGTGTTGGCCGGGCGCTCGTAGATGTCGTCGGGCGTACCGATCTGCTGGACCACCCCGTCGCGCATCACCACGATGCGGTCGGCGAGCGTCAGCGCCTCGGCCTGGTCGTGGGTGACGTAGACGAAGGTGGTGAGCATCGTGCGGTGCAGTTCCTTGATCTCGGCCCGCATCGAGATGCGCAGCGCCGCGTCGAGGTTCGACAGCGGCTCGTCCATCAGGAATACCGAAGGCTGGCGCACCATCGCCCGGCCAAGGGCAACGCGCTGGCGCTGACCGCCCGAGAGCTGCGATGGGCGCCGGTCAAGCAGATGCGAAATCTCCAGACGCTCGGCCGCGTCGCGGACACGGCGGTCGATCTCGTCCGTGCCGACGTGGCGCATCTGCAGACCGAAGGCGATGTTGTCATAGACCGTCTTGTGCGGGTAGAGCGCGTAGCTCTGGAATACCATTGCCACGTCGCGCTTGTGCGGCGGGATGTAGTTTACGACCGTGTCGTCGAAGATCAGCTCGCCGTCCGAGACCTCCTCGAGCCCGGCGATCATGTTCAGCGTCGTGGACTTGCCGCAGCCAGAAGGGCCGAGCAGCACGATGAATTCGCGGTCCTGGATGTCGAGGTTCAGATTCTCTACGGCCTGATAGCCGTTGGCATAGCGCTTGTTGACGTTGGCGAAGCGGATCCGGGCCACAGCAGTGTCCTTTCTAACCCTTGACGGCACCGGCGGTCAGACCGGAAACGATGTAACGTTCGAAGACGATGGCGACAATGATCGGCGGTACGACCGCCAGCACACCGGCCGCATTGAGAAACGAGAAGCTCACCGTGAAATCCGAGGTGAACGAGGCGAGCAGGATCGGCAGGGTCTGCGAGCGCGAGGTCTGGGTGAACATCAGCGCCAGCAGGAATTCGTTCCAGCTGCTCAGGAAGGTGAACAGCACCACCGCGACCAGAGAGGGCAGCGACAAGGGCAGGAACACCCTCGTCAGCGCCTGCCAGCGCGAACAGCCGTCGACACGCGCGGCCTTGTCCAACTCGTCCGGCAGGCCCTCGAAGTACTGGACCAGGATGAAGACCGTGAAGGGCACCGTGACCGCGAGATAGGTGATGATCAGCGCCGGCAGGGTGTCGAGCAGCCCCAGCCTTCGGATCACCAGGAACATCGGCACCACCAGCGCGATATCGGGGATGACCCGTGTCGCGAGAATGAAATAGACCGAGGCCTCTCGCCCCCAGAACCGGATCTTGGCGATGGCATAGGCCGCCGGCACGCCGACCAGCAGGTTCAGGATCACCACCATCGTCGCGACGATGATCGAGTTGCCCATCGAGTGCAGCAGGTTCTTCGCGGTCGAGGGGATGAAGCCGCCCGAGGACGGATCCTTCGCCGTGCCCGTCGCCTTGTCGGCACCGGCGCTCGGGGCGGCCTGGTCCGCGGCGGTGAAGATGGCCTCGAAATTGTGCAGGGTCGGGTGTTCGGGGATCCAGTGCGGCGGCACCGAAACGATCTCGGTCTCGGTCTGGAAGGCCGACGACACCAGCCAGATGACCGGCCCCAGCACGTAGATCGCGATCACCAGCGAAGCGAGGAAGATGCCCGCGCGCTGCGCCAGCCTCGCCAGGCGCTGGCGGCGGCGGTAGTCGATGCTGTCGGACGCCTGGGAGGAACTGCTCGTCATGGTCAGATCCTCCGCCCCAGCGCACGAATGAAGAAATACGAGATCACGAAGGTCGCGATCGCCAGCAGGTAGGACATCGCGGCCCCGCTGCCGAACGACAGGTTGCGGAAGGTCTCGACGTAGATGTGCCACGACAGCACGTGCGACGCGTCGGCCGGCCCGCCCTCGGTCAGCACGAAGAACAGGTCGAAGTGCCGGATCGCCATCATCGTCTCGTATATCATCACTAGCATGAAACCGGGGCGCATCGCCGGCAGGGTGATGTGGATGAAGCGCTGCCAGACTGAGGCGCCGTCGACGCGCGCGGCCTGGTAGAGGTCGGCCGGGATCGACTTGAGCGAAACCAGCAGGAGGATCGCCGACAGCGGCACCTCCTTCCAGATGAAGGCGTTGGCGATCAACAGCAGCGTCTTCTGCGGATCGCCGAGCCAGACCATGTACTTGTGGATGAAGCCCAGCTGGTACAGCAGCCCGTTCAGCGCGCCGTAGTTGGAATCGTAGATCCACTTCCACATCAGCGCGTCGGCGATGTAGGGGATCGCCCAGGGCACCAGGATGATGGTCGAGATGATGCGGCGGCCGCGGAAATTCTGGTTCAGCAGCAGCGAGACCAGAAGCGCGATCACCGCGATCGACGTCACTGAAAAAAGCGCGAATTCGACCGTCTTCAGCACCGCCTGCCAGAAGCTCGCGTCCGACAGGATGTCGGTGTAGTTCCTGAAGCCGACGAAAGGCTGGCGGTTCGGACGGGTCAGCTTGATGCGGAAGAAGCTGATGTAAAACGAGTAGACGATCGGAAAGACCGCCACCCCCATCAGAACCACCATGACCGGCGTCATCAAGAGCGCCGCGCTGCGCCCGTCATAGCCGATCCGCCACCGTCGATTTGCGCCTTCAGCGATCAACGCCGCAATCTCCGTTTCATGAGGTTCCGTTTCGGGCGATAATGAACTGGCGGAGGACCGAAACCCACCGCCAGATGGGCTCAGTAGTCGTTCTTGAGCTTGTTCCAGCTGTCGGCCGCGGTCTTCAGCGTCGCCGCCACGCTGGCCTTCTGCAGGATCGCCGACTGCCAGGCGGCGCCATTGGTCGCGTCCCACTCGCCGAACCAGGCGGTGACGATGTCTTTCTTGCGCGCCAGCGCCTGCTGGGCCTGGATCATCTTGACGTCGCCATACTCGTTGTAGGCTTTCTGGATGTCGGGGTCGTCGAACAGCGGCTTCACCCCGAAGCCCGCGCCGATGTCGAGGAACAGCTCCTTCTGGAAGGTGTAGGCGCCGTTGCTCTTGCCGCCGAACCACTCGATCAGCTTGGCGGCCTCTGCGGCGCGGGTCTTGTCCTTGGCGGCCTGCGCCGACATGGCGTGAAAGCGCATCCAACCGACAGTGGCATGCGAGCCGTTCTTGCCCATCGGGACCAGCGCCTGCTTCACCTTGCCGGCAATCTGCGACTGCTTGGGATCGTTCAGCACGCGCAGCCGGTACTTCGGCAGCATCGCGAAGGCGTGGTTGCCGGCGGAGAAGGCCTTCAGCCCGGCCAGTTCGCCGGTCTCGACGCAGGAGCGTGAGATGATCTTGTGCTTGTTGACCGCATCGACGACCCATCGCAGTGCCTCGACCGCGCCGGCCTTCGGATCCTGCATCTGCGCGTCACCGGCCTCGTTGGTCAGGTGCCCGCCATGCGAGAACACCAGGGTCGAGATGAACTCGATCAGCCAGCTTTCCTGCGCCATGGCCAGCATCATCGGGAAGTCCGAGATGCCCTTCTCCTTCATCACCAGCGACTGCTCGACCACTTCGTCCCAGCTGGATGGCGGCGCCGAGAAGCCGGCGGCCTTCAGCTTGTCCTCGTCGTAGAAGAAGCCCATGTAGTCGGTGTAGTAGGTCAGGCCGTACTGCTTGCCCTTGTAGGTCATCGAATCGTTGCAGAAGGTTTCTGCATCCGAGTCGTATTTCATCAGCTCGGGAAAGCCGTTGACCGGGGCGATCCAGCCCGACTCGGCCCATTCCGGCAGCCAGGAATCCGACACCCACAGCACGTCGAGCGGCGCGCCACCCACGAACTTCGTCACCATGGTCTCGCGGTACTGCGCCCAAGGCGAGTTGCCGTAGGTCACGGGAATGCCGGTCTCCTTGGTGAAGGCCGCGAGATGGTTCTGAACCTCGGTCACCGCCGCCGACCAGGTATGCATCGTCAGCGGGACAATCCCTGCCATCGCCGGCCGCAGCAAGCCCGGCGCCATCATGGCCGCCCCGCCCGCGGCAGAGATGCGCAGAAATTCGCGCCGGCCTACCCCTGTCTTCTTGTCCTTCAGCATCTTGGAATTCCTTTCCGTGTCCCGACACCGCCCCGACGTCCGCAAAGCCCGCCCGCAACGACACCTTCCCTGTGGTTCACATTCCGGAGATCTACGCTATGGACGAATCATAAAGTCGTCAACTGACGACTTAACTGATCAACAAAATTGCCGATAGCGTAAAAATTTCGCACAAAAATTTGGCGCGACATCCCACGGATACCGCGCCCGGCAGACGGACCGGAGGTTGTTTGAGCCCGATTCAGGCCGCGCGATAAACCGTCAGCATGTCCTCGAACCCCGCCAGGAACATGCGTACATGCATGGCAACTACCAGTGATTCGGGTAGGCTCTGACTGCTGCGGTAAAGGTGGCGACGGATCGCGTAATGCGAGATGGCACCATGCAGCGTCCAACCCATCTCGTGCAGCGCGGGGCTGTTGTCTGGAAGGGTTGTGCCCTTCTCGGCAGCGGTTTCCCGCATGATGACTTCAAGCAATTGGGTGATGATCGCAGAGATATAGTCCGGCGCCATGTTGGCCTCGGCAAGCGACGCATAGAGAAACAGGCGCAACCATTTTCTGGTCAGCGTACCGGCCAGATAATCAACGTAGAACCGCTCGAGGCGGTCGACCATCGGGCGCGTGCGGTCTTGAAGGTTGACGAACCATACCGCCTTGAAGGCACCCAGGATTTCCTGGTGGTAGACCTCTTTGACGAGGTCCTCCTTGGTCGAGAAAAACCGGTACAGAAGGCGCTGGGAAATCCCGCACCGATCTGCCAGTTGACGGGTTTGTGCCGTCAACCCGTTCTCGGCAAAGAACTCCGTCGCAACATCGAGGATTTGAGCGCGCCGCTCCTTGTAGGGCAGACGGCTGGTGCCGGTCTTCTTGGAATTGGCCGGGGCCTTCCGCCCGTCGCTTTTGCTTCGCAGGGCTTCCGATTTTGCTTGCACGTCACTACCTCGTTCAGCTCGCTCGAACCGAGAGGTCCGGACGATCGTCCCCCTTGATGGACGCACCTCCCTGCGCCGGCACCCGTATTACCCGCTGTCGCCCCTCTCGCAACTGCTATCTGTAAAGCGGATATCCTCATCTGAAGACTTACCGATTGCAAGCCCGCCAAAACCCGGCGTACCGTTCTCCCCGCCGGTCCACCGCTGTGGTCAGGGCGCTAACCAGCATCAATGTCACGGAAACCATGATCTACGAACAAAGAACCTACCGGATCACCCCCGGCAAAGCACCTGAGTTTCTCAAGCTCTACGAGGCGGAAGGGCTTCACATCATCAGACGCTATGCCAAGCTCGAAGGATGCTGGCTCAGCGACAGCGGCGTACTGAACGCCGCAACCTTTCTGTGGGCCTATGAGGATTACGGCCATCGGAGCGCCCAGCGGGTCAAGCTCGGCGCTGACCCCGAATGGCAAGCCTTCGTCCCGAAGATCCTGCCCTATCTCGTGCATCAGGAGAGCATCTTTCTGCAGCCGGCGGCATTCTCTCCGCTGGGTTGACCGTATCGGCGGGCACCGTCACCCGAATGCGAGTTCGTCTTTCCCCGGCCAGGAGCACTATCCGTCCGGCTCAATGGCAGCATGAAGTCCCTTCATGAGAAGGTTGCCGTCATTTGTGGATGTATATGGACCCCACCTGATTGCAACGGTCTGGCTGGTTCTGGGTCGAGCGTCACGATTGCTGGCGTATATCCGGCTTCCTGACGCCGCCCGATACGTCGTCGCCGCGTGCCCCGATGGGTTTCCGCACGCTTCGTCCTCAAGGGCCCCAAGACTTCGGCGATCGCCGTGCCGGTCCACAAATCAGGTTCACGAAGCGACGGGCCGTGACCGTTTCACTATCTCCTGCCAGTTTGATGCAATGTTTCGGAGCGAGTGAGAACGGCGGTGCAAAATTAGGCCACGGTGGCGGCGGAATAGTCCAGCTGCGGGCAGAGTAAAATCCTGCCACTTTTCCCTTCTTGCATCGGCAGGGAGGGCGGGGAAATCTACACCGTGGAACTTTACAAGAAGGTCCGTCTTGCGTGTTCGGAGGGCATGAGCGCGCGGGCGGCGGCGCGGCATTTCAACATATCGCGGGGGACGGTTGAGAAGATGTTGGCGTTCTCGGTGCCGCCTGGCTACCGGCGTGAGCAGCCGATCAAGCGTCCGAATCTGGACGGGTTCACCGAGATCATCGACGCCTGGCTTGAGGCCGACAAGGCCGTGCATCGCAAGCAGCGCCACACGGCCAAGCGGATATTCGAACGGCTTCAGGCCGAGCATGGGTTCACCGGCGGCTATACGATCATCAAGGATTACGTGCATGAGCGTGAGCGTCGCGGCCAGGAGATGTTTGTGCCCCTGGCACATCCGCCCGGAGATGCGCAGGCGGATTTTGGCGAAGCCGTCGTCATCATCGCTGGGGTTGAGCAAAAGGCCCACTTCTTCGTCATAGACCTGCCGCACAGCGATGCCTATTTCGTCCGGGCCTATCCTGCGGCGACGGCGGAGGCGTGGATGGACGGCCATGTTCATGCCTTCGCCTTCTTCGACGGGGTGCCGCAGTCGGTTTTCTACGACAACGACCGCTGCCTGGTCTCGAAGATCCAACCGGACGGCACGCGCATCCGCGCCACGCTGTTCAGCGCGCTGCAATCGCATTACCTGTTCCGGGACCGCTATGGGCGACCGGGCAAGGGCAACGAGTGAGCCATTGAAGGCGCCATTGGTTCGAGCCCAATGGCGAACGGCAATGTTGAGGGGATGGTTGGTTACGCCCGCCGGAACCACATGGTGCCGATCCCCCGCTTCCCCAGTTGGGACGCCTTCAACGCCGATCTCGAAGCCCGGTGCCGCGGGCGGCAGGGCCACATCCTTCGCGGCCACAAAGAGACGATCGGCGAAAGACTGAAGCGCGATCTGGCCGTGATGAGCCCTCTGCCAGCCGCCCCATTCGAAGCCTGCGATCAGGCGGGTGGCCGGGTCAGCTCCCAGTCGCTCGTACGGTATGACACCAACGATTACTCCGTCCCTATCGCCTATGGTCATCAGGATGTCTGGGTTCGCGGCTATGTCGACCGGGTCGTGATCGGCTGTCGGGGGGAGGTGATCGCCCAGCACCCGCGCTGCTACGACCGCGAGGACATGATCTTCGATCCGGTCCACTACCTTCCGCTGATCGAGCGCAAGATCAATTCCCTGGAGTGAGCCATCGAGGCGCCATCGGTTCGAGCCCGATGGCAAACGCCGCGCCGTTGGCAGAATGGGACTTGCCCGAAGAGTTCCGCACCCTGCGCCGCCTGATGGAGGCGCGCATGCTGAAGATGGGGCGCCGCGAGTATGTGCAGGTGCTGCGCCTGCTCGAGGTCTTCGACATGGATGACCTGCACGCTGCCGTAAAGAAGGCCCTGCAGCTGGGCGCCGTCGGCTTCGACGCCGTGAAGCACCTCCTGCTCTGTCAGGTCGAGAAGCGGCCCCCCCAGGCTCGACCTCGATGTCTACCCCTATCTGCCGCGGGCAAATGTCGAGACAACCTCGGCTGCCAGCTAGATGGCCCTGATGACGGAGGCGGCAGAATGACAGAAGCCCCACAGATCCTACTTGCCCACCACCTGAAGACCCTGAAGCTGCCCACCTTCCTGCGGGAATACGAGAAGCAGGCCCGCCAATGTGCCGCGGAGGGGATGGACCATGTCCAGTTCCTGACCTGCCTGGTCGAGTTGGAGTTGATCGACCGCGAACGACGAATGGTCGAGCGCCGTATCAAGGCCGCGAAGTTCCCAGCCACCAAGAGCCTGGACAGCTTCGACTTCAAGGCGATCCCCAAGCTGAACAAGATGCAGGTGCTGGAACTGGCCCGCTGCGAATGGGTCGACCGACGTGAGAACGTGGTCGCCCTCGGCCCAAGCGGAACCGGCAAGACGCACGTCGCCTTGGGCCTGGGGCGGCGGCCTGCCAAAAGGGCATGTCGGTCAGCTTCACCACCGCCGCCGCGTTGGTCAACGAGCTGATGGAGGCGCGCGACGAACGTCGGCTCCTGCGTGTCCAGAAGCAAATGGCGGCTGTCAAACTGCTGATCATCGATGAACTCGGGTTCGTGCCCCTGTCCAAGACCGGGGCCGAGATTCTCTTCGAGATGATCTCCCAGCGTTACGAGCGCGGGGCCACGCTGATCACCAGCAATCTGCCCTTCGACGAATGGACCGAGACATTCGGCACCGAGCGGCTGACCGGCGCGCTCCTCGACCGCCTGACCCACCGCGTCGACATCCTTGAGATGAATGGCGAGAGCTACCGTCTGGCCCAGAGCCGCGCGCGCAGAGCAAACGACAGCGCCTGATCCGACAAGACCAGACTTGGCGCTGCTGGGCCAAGGCGACCAGTCGACCGCCAGCTATCCGGTAAGCGCGGCTGACTGGCCGCCACCTCGTGGCACCTGTAGGGCCCACGCCAAAGTGGCCTAATTTTGCGCCGCCGCGTGGCCCAATTTTACTCCGCCGCTGGCACAGCAGCCGCTCACGCGCCAGCAGACGCGCCGGGTCCCCCTGGGCTGCGGAGGATCCACAGACCCAGCCCGGTCTCGTTGAAGCGCGGGTGACGGATCGCATGCTCGAGCTCGCGGCACAGCTTCAGCAGATAGGCCTCGCAGCCCCGGGCATGGCGGGCGGCCATGTCGGCGGGGGGTTCGGCCGTCGGTCCGTGCGGCGTGATCTCAGCGCGGTGCAGGGCGCGGTCGACGCGCACCTCGAGCAAATCAAAGGCCCGGGAGCCATCGGCGGCGACACCGCGCCCGATCGGGGCGAGGGCGATACCACGGACGCCGGCGGGCTTGGCCGCTCGGCCGGCAAATTCGCGCGCGCTCCATCACAACCTCGTCGAATTGCGCGTTCGGCACCAGTTCATCCACCAGACCCCGGTCGCGGGCGCGCGGCCCCTTCACGCCCTCTTCCATGGAACAGAAGATATCGGCCCGGTCGCGGCGCAGCTTGCGCTTGTCGGTCACCCGCGTCAGCCCGCCGGTGCCCGGAAGCACGGCCAGCAGCGGCACCTCCGGCAGGCCGACCGCCGAATTGCCGTCGTCGGTCAGCATGATGTGGTTGCACGCCAAAGCCGGCTCATAGCCGCCACCGGCGCAGGCGCCCTTGACCGCCGTGATGTATGTCTGGCCGGAATCCTCCTCGGCGGCCTCATGGGCATTGCGCGTCTCGTTGGTGAGCTTGCAGAAATTCTGCCTTGTGACTGTGGGCCGCCGCGCCCAGCATGCGGATGTTCGCGCCGGCGCAAAAGACCCGTTCCTTGCCCGATTTCATCACCACGACCTTCACTTCCGGATGCTCGAAGCGCATCCGCTGGACGATATCGGCAAGCTCGATGTCCACCCCGAGGTCGTAGGAGTTGACCTTGCGCTGACAACCTTCGAACAGGCCGCCCTCCTCGTCGACATCCATGGCCACGGTGGCGACCGGCCCGTCATGCGCGACCTGCCAGTGCCGGTATCGGGACGGGGCGGTACGAAAGTCGATCCATTTGGTCATGGCGTGCTGCCTCGGCGCGGCTGCGGATCAGGCTGCCCCCCCGGTTTCGGCAAGTGAATTCGCAAGTGCATGATATATCATATAATAAGTTCATTAATAACAACGCGCTATATTGACTTGAAAAGTCGTTTGCTCAATATGCGCATTATATTTCCCGCTCCATGGCGCGCATGGGAGAATCGACCATGCCTACGATCTCCGCGGGCGGCAGGCCCATGGTCGCCGCCGGCCCCGCCCGCATCATCGGATCCCGCGCCATCGCGCACAGACGCCGCGCCGCCCTCGGCCGGCCCATCCGCAGCTTGAGAAAGCCGTTGGCAAGCTGGATCAGGCCCTGGACGAACAGCCGCTCGCCCGATCCGAGTGGCAGGGCCATCCAGACCGGCTCCGGCACCTCATGGGCCTCCCAGCAATAGCCCGCGTACAGATAATGCAGCCCCGCACCGAAGGCCGGCGTGGCCGCCGGTTCCGCGCCGTCATGCCGTTGCAGGCCTTGCGGCCTCTATCCGTTCGAGCCGGGCGCAGAAATCCGTGATTTCAGCGACCACGCGCGGGCCGCAATCGCGGTGCGGCGCATGGCGGCAATCATCGAGGATCAGCGTATCGACCGGTGCATGGGCGCGATCCTGCAAGGCACGGATCTGCGCGAGTGTGCCGTATTCATCCCCCCTGCCCTGCACCGCCAGCACCGGCACCCGGATATAGTCGATCACCTCCTCGACGTTCCATTGCCGGAAGCCGGGGGCCAGCCATGCATCGTTCCAGCCGCGGAAGGCGTTGTCGGGATCGCGATGATGGCGCGCCATGCGTCGGCGCAGATCGCCGGTCTCATAGGCATCGCGCGCGCGGGCGATGGCCGCCAGTCCCATCGGCTCGGTGAAGAAATGCGGCGCCATCAACACCAGCCCCCGCACCCGGCGGTCGGCGATGCTGCCGGCATGGATCGCGGCAATGGTGGCGCCGTCGGAATGGCCCATCAGCACGCCGCGGCGAAAGCCTATCGCATCCAGAACCCCCGGCAGGACGTCCATGGCCTCGCGTGTCATGTAGTCAAGCGGGCGAGGCAGCGCCGCGGGGTCCGAGCCGCCGTAGCCCGCCCGCGAATAGGCCAGCACGCCAAAGCCCGTCGCCGCAGCGAGCCGGGCGGGGAAATCGCGCCACAGCCGGGCCGAACCGAGCCCCTCGTGCAGCAGCACCAGCGTCGGCGCCTGCGCCGGCGGCGGGCCGAAACAGGCGTATTCCAGTGCCCCGCCGCCGGCCTTCAGCATGCCTTCGTCAAGCCATTGCGCCATCATATGGGCTCCCGCTGCTTGCAACGCCGGATCTTGCCCGTCGCGGTCTTCGGCAGATCATCGACCACCTCGGTCCGGCGGGGATATTTCCACTTGCCGATCCGCGCCTTGACGAATTCCTTGACGCCGGCCGGCGACTCTCGCCCGTGGCCCCGCGTGAGGAGGACGAAGGCCTTGGGCTTGTCCATCCCGTCGCGGTCGCGGCGCGCGACCACCGCCGCCTCGAGGATCGACGGATAGGTGGATAGGCGATCAGCGCCTGTTCGATCTCGAAGGGGCTGACCCACATGCCCGAGACCTTGAACATGTCGTCGGTGCGCCCGCAATAGATGAAGCGACCACCTTCGCCGCGAAGATACTTGTCGCCGGTCCGCGTCCATTCGCCCTGAAAGGTGGCGCGCGCCTTGCCGCGCTGGTTCCAGTAATCGGCCGCCGCCGAACCGCCGCGCACCAGAAGCTCGCCGATGCCGCGGGGGCCGACCTCCTGCCCGTTCTCGTCGACAAGCCGCAACTCATACCCCCGAACCGCGACGCCAGAGGTGCCGTATTCGACCGCGCCGGGACGGTTGGACAGGAAGATGTGCAGCATCTCGGTAGGGCCGACGCCGTCGAGGATATCGACCCCACAGGCCGCCCGCGACTTGCGGCCGATCTCGGCCGGCAGCGCCTCACCGGCGGAAATGCAGGTGCGGATCGGAGCCTTTGGCCGGGCGCCGGCCGCGTCCCATGCCTGCAGCAGCGCGGCATAAAGTGTGGGCACGCCGCAAAAGATCGTCGGACGGCAACCGGCGATCACGTCCGAGACCGCCTCGGGCGTCGGCCGGCCGCTGCAGAGAAGCGTGGTCGCCCCGACCGAGAGCGGGAACGACATGCCGTTTCCCAGTCCATAGGCGAAAAAGAGCTTCGCGGCGGAAAAGACCACGTCGCCCTCGTCGATGCCCAGGACCTGGCGGCCATGGCCTTCGCAGGTGATGCGCAGCGCGTCATGGACATGGCGCACGCCGTTGGGCAGCCCGATCCAACCCGAGGAATAGAGCCAGAAGGCGATATCGTCGCCCGAGCAGTCACGCGCGGGCGTCGGCGCCGCGCCGCCCATGAAGACCGCCCACGACAGGGTGCCCTCCGGCGCGGTGCCCCCGATCACGACGATGCGGCGAAGGTGGGGTGAGGCCTTCGCCGCCGGCAGCACTGCGCCCGGCAGTTCCACCGAGACGAAGGCGATGGTGGCGCGGCTGTCCGCGAGGATGCGACGGTAGACCTCGGACGCCAGCAAGGTATTGCGCGCGGTCGGCGCGACGCATGCCTTCAGGGCGCCCCAGAACACCACCGGAAACTCGATCTGGTCGAGCACGAACATCGCTGCGCGTTCCTCGCGATTGATCCCTTCGCGGGCACGTGCCGCCGCGAGCCGACCGCTTTGACCCGAGAGATCCCCGCAGGTCAGTTCGCGCCCAACCGGCCAGGCCTCGCGAAAGGCGACCTTGGCCGCCCGCCCCTCCGCCACATGTCGGTCTATGAACCATGCCGCCGCATTTCCGCTCGCGGCTCCTTTCATGGCCCCTTTCATGGCGCCGTTCATGGTGCGGTCTCCTCCCTGCCTGCGGGATCCTCAATTCGTGATCTCCCCCCGGCGCGGGTGGCCGCCCCGACGGTCGACCCCGGGCCCGGCGCCACGTGGCTCGCCCGGTCAAGTGGTCAGGCCGCGGCCGTCCGGTGCCCTCCCCAAGCGCACCATCGACAACGCCACAGCCATGGCGCCCGGCCCGGTCGACACCGAAACGCCGCAAGCGTGCAATATCCTGCATAAAAATGGCCCTCTGCCGCGCGCTACCTACTCCGGGGGGGAATCATCATTGATGACTGTACGGCTTACCAATTGATAAGGCAATTTTCGCTTATCAGATGCAGCCTTTTATCCAATTAAGCATTATACTGCATATCGCGCCCCTGCCGTCGCGAGGAGCCCTTGCCCCGATCGTGGCGCCACGCGTCGCGGCACCTATAGCGAATCACGTCAATCATGCGAGTAATTCAAAACCAAAATTGCAAGATATTCCCAATTCGGTGAGCATTGCTCGAACTGCAGATAAATCAAAAATCCATTATACAACATTTCCATCCATTTTCTTTCAACCGCTTGCACGGAATTCACCGCAAAAAATACGTATTGAGGCCTCATCACCACGTTCACGAACGAAAAGTGTGCGACAGCCTGCGGCGTTATGCGCTGCTGAAATTGTAATTCCAGGATGTAAACGCGAAAGCACCGGAGGAAACGGCCGCGGGGCCCGCGAAACCATCACCGGTATTCTGTAACTGTCCAGGCTCGAAGCTGTTTCCGGGGAGGAGAACGGCAATGAATACGTTAACCATCATGAAGGTGGCGCCCGCCGCCCATGTCCAGTTCTGGATCTTCAATCTGGTCTGGCCCAACATCATATTCTGGCTTCTCGTGCCGCTGGTCTTTTACCTGGCGGCAAGAGCGCGGATTCCGGAATTCATGGAGGCAGATCTGGAGACGCGAAACCGGGAGGAAATGAAATGAATTTCGACAGGTCAATTCAGGCATTCATGCGAAAGCGCCTGACGCTGGAGGATGCCTTCCCGACCCGAATGCCGGTCTATGTCAATTCGATGGGCTATTTCTTCGGCACCATGACACTTTCGGCCCTCGCCGATATCATTGCGACCGGCGTCATCATGACGATCTTCGGTCCGGTATGGTCGCATGTCTCGGCGACGGGCGCCTTCGTCAACGCGATGCATTTCTGGGGGGTCGAGGTTTTCTATTTCGCGGCGATCCTGCACATCCTGTTCAAGTTCTTCACCGCGGCATGGCGGGACGGGCGCTGGCGAACCTGGATCCTGGGCTGGCTGACCTTCATCGCGACGATCTTTTCGGGCATCAGCGGCACGCTGTTGCAGCAGAACTGGGATTCGCAGTGGAACGCCCAGCAGGGCAAGGATGCCTTTGCCGCGCTCGGACTCGGCTGGCTGAACTGGAACGATTTCGCCAGCGTCCTGACGATGCATATCGGCATCTTCGCGCTTCTGGTGATCTTCCTTGCCTCGGGGCATATCTTCGCAGTGCGCAGCGAGGGGCCGGTGCACCCGATCGCGCCGCGGCGCCCGCGCCGGAGGGCCGGAAAATGAGCATCTTGTCCGATGCGAATTTCCGCGACATCCCGATGAAGCCCTACGACATGGTGCGCGAGGGGCTGTTCGTGCTGGGTGCCGTGACGGTGGTGATCGTGGCGCTGGCGACGGTCTTCGGCTTTCCCCGGATCGCGCCGCTGACCATCCGCGAGGTGGCGCAGAAGGCGCCGGTGGCCTTTCTCGAGCGCAGCTTCTCCTATTTCTCCGGCCACAGCGGGCTGCAAAGCTACGGCCCGCCCTATACCGCGGACAATGCCAATGCACAGCATGTGGGCGTGATCTGCCCGGCCTGCTGGACCGGGGTGCGCCATCCGCTGAACGCCCGCGAGGATCTGGCGATGCGGCCGCTGCGCCAGCTCGGCAAGGTCGATCCGGCGGTGGCGGCGGCACTCGGCACCTTCGGGGCCGCATCCGCCGCCGAGCGCAAGGCCTGGATGGATGCCTATGGGGCCGCCCTGAAGACGGCCGCGGTGGCCGGCGGGCAGGTCACACTGCCGCCGGGCGATTACGGCCCGGTCGCGCCGCTGATGGCGGGGATGCTGCGCTTTGCCCGTTCCGGCCTGCTGGAGGCGGCGCTGGTGCAGGAGACGGCGCCGGGGCGCGCACCCTATGCCACGGACTACACCCGCGCGCTGCTCTATCTCGGCGGGCCGATCATGGACCGGGTGGCGGGGCATTTCGACGAACAGGGCGGGCAATGGGGCATGTCCCACATGGCCGGCCCCTACCCCGGCGCCTGGTGGCTGTGGCCCTATGCGCTGCTCTACCAGATCCCCGCCATCGGCAACGCCGCCGCGGCCGATCTGATCGCCGGGATGATCATGGGGGGGCTGGCGCTGGTGCTGATCTGCCTGCCGGTCATTCCCGGGCTCAACCGTCTGCCGGAATGGCTGCCGGTCTACCGGCTGATCTGGCGCGACTGGTACGCGCGCTATCCCGCCGGCCTGCCCGATGCGGCGGATGCCCCGCCGGACGCGGTGCCGCGCCCGCAATCGCCGCCCCGCTCCGGGATGCGGCCGCGCAGCTAACCGCGGCGCACCCCGTCCGGCCGGTCCGCGCGGACGCCGGCCGGAGCTGTCAGGCGAAGCCGGGAAAGAAGTCGGTCCGGATCTGGCTGCGCGGGACGCCAAGGCGACGCAAGAGCCCGCGCAGCCCCGACACCATCTTGCCGGGACCCGAGATATAGGCGAGCCGCTCGGCAATGTCGGGCACCGCCTCGAGGAGCAGTTCGGCGTCGATGCGACCCGCGTAATGCCCGTATTCGGCACGGGCCTCGCGCTCGACCACATGGACCACCCGCAGCCCGATGTCGCGCTCGGCCCGCGCCAGCAGTTCCTGATAGGCGATGTCCTCGGGCGTCGCGTTGCCATAGATCAGGACGATGTCGCGTGGCTCGCCGCGGCGCACCAGATCCTCGATCATCGAGCGGAACGGCGTGATCCCGATGCCGCCGGCAAGGAAGGCAAGCTTCACGTCATGGCGCCGCGGCAGGGTGAAGGTGCCCGCGATCTGCGAGCCGAAGATCGTGTCGCCCGCCTGCATTCCCAGAAGGCCGCGCTTGAAGGCGCTGGGACCGGGGTAGAACTTCACCCCCAGCCGCACCTCGCGCGAACCGGGCGCCGAGGCGATGGTGAAGGGCCGGCGGTTGCCGCGGCTGTCCGGGGCGGGCACGGCCAGCGTCCAGTCGAGGTATTGTCCGGCCCGGAAGTCCAGTTCGCGGTTGGAATGGAAGATGTAGTCGTAGCAGTTCTGCGCCACTTCCTCGACCCGCACCAGGGTCATGCGGAACCGGCCCTTGGGGCTGGCCGCCCAAGCGTAGACATTGCCCACAAGGAACGCCATCTCGGGCGAGAAGTGAAAGCTTCCGATGCCGATCGCGGGCACCGACAGGATCCCGACGATGGCGCCGTAGACCAGCCGCGAAACCCGCCCGTGCGCCGAGGTCAGCGGCTCGGTCAGCATCGCGAAGCCGGCAAAGAACAGCGGCGAGTAAAGCAGGCTCTGCTTCATCGTCATCGCCAGCATGCCGACCGGCGTCGTCAGCGCGATCAGCGCGAGGTTCGACAGCGCGTAGACGGCGATCATGTCGAACCGCTGCACCTTCTGCACCACCAGCAGCCCGCCCAGGATCACGATCGGCGCCAGAAGCATGTTGCCCCCCACCCACCAGACCGCCGGCATGCCCAGGGTCAGCCCCGAGGCCACCGCGCCGATGGCCACCGGGTTGAAGATATGCTTGTGCTCGATCGTGAGCAGGAACTTCGAGCCGATCGCCACCACCGAGGCAAGCACCAGCCCCGCGGTGCCCATCGGATCGGCATTGGCGACGGGCGGCAGGATCAGCACCAGGATGAGCGCGGTGATATGGACCGACTCGACATTCACCGGCACGTCCATCAGCCGGCTGAAGGCACGGTTGGTGACCCAGCAGGTCGCACCGATGACCACAAGCGAATAGCTGAGCGCCATGGGATTGACGAAGAGCTTGCCGGTGAAGCCAAGCGCAAAGGCCGCCAGCACCAGTGCGCCCAGATAGTAGAGCATCAGCCGGTACATGGTGACGCCGTTGAGCATGCGGTCGAGAAGAGGTCGGATCATGGGAGGAATGCCTCGAAGCCACTGGTCTGCAGCGCGGTGCCGTCGGAGCGGACGGCATAGCCTTCAAGGCCCGGCACTGACTCGATGAAATGAATACCCGCGCGGCCCATGGCGAAGGCCGCGGTGGCATAGAGATCGGCCGCCAGGATATCGGGGCCGATCACCGTCAGGCTGACGATCTCGGCGATCTTCGTGCCGGGACGGTGCGGGTCGTAGATATGGTCGCCGCGCACGTAGCTGCCCGAGGTCGCGACCCCGTGCGCACGCGGCACCACCGCCTTGATGATCTCGTCCGCGGCGAAGGGATTGCGAAGCCCGATGATCCATTCCCGGCCCTCGTCGTCGCGGCCCCCGGTCTGGATGTCTCCTCCCGCATCGACGTAGAAGTCCCGCAGGCCGGCCGCACGGATCCGGCGCGCAGCGCGCAGGATCGCCCAGCCCTTGACCACCCCCGACGGATCTATCCCCCCGGCGGGTCGGCGGATGTCGAAATAGCCGTCGCTGGCCTTGCGCATGTCCTCGGCGATGGTCAGGACCTCGACCATGTCGGGGCTGGCGTCATCCACACCGCAGCGGCCGGCATTGATATCGCTCAGCTCGCTGTCCTCGCGATAGGGGCTGAAGCGGCGGTCGACCGCGTCGAAATCCGCAAATACCGCCGAGACAAGCCCCAGCCGGTCGTCGCCGGGAATGTCGACGACGATCGGCATGCCCATCATCAGGCGGGTTTCGCGTGCCATCGAGGCGCTTCCTCAGCCCCCCGCCTTGTGCAGTGCGCCCCTCACCGACATCAGAAACGCCTCGGTCGTCAGCGTCGCGCCCGACACGCCCGAGACGCGGGTGCTCTGGGCGCGGATGACCTCGGATTTCAGCACCGGAAGCGCGCGGCTGTTGATCCAGCGGCTGGTGCTGTAATCGGTCGGATAGCGCAGGATGTCGATGCTGCTGATGCGCCCGTTACGGATATGGGCCTGGGCCTGGACATAGCCGTAATACTGACGCACCGCGGGGCCGCGATAGACGCCGTTGCGGAAATGGCTGCGGGTCGAGACCTGCTGCACATGGCTCGATTGGTTGTACCAGTAATTGCCCGCCGTCGCGGCGCCCGTGCCCGCGATCAGCGCAAGGGCGGAGGCGGCGGCGGCTGTGGTCTTGGAGATCGGTCGCATATCGGTCCTTTCGGATTGCGGCCCTGGGGCCTGTCCTTAACGATCGAGCACAAGATAATGCTTGTATCCTATTGAAATACAGTGCTTTTCTATCCCAGTTGCGTGAAGTTCCTGACACCATGCTGACAGCGCCGGCTAAGCGCTTGACACGCCATCCCATTTCGCGGTGCGGAAATCCGCCTCGCGGCGTGGAATTTCTGCCTGCCGGGGGTGATACACGGGTCCGGCACCGTTCGGGCGGGCCGTCGGGTCACGCGCGCAGGGGCGTGAAGGCATCGCGCAGCGGGAATCGCCGGCCGCCCCGGCGTCCCGGGCGACGCTACGCTGGCGAGGATCCGGCGGCGTTTAGGCCGTGACGCGGAGGCGGCGCATCTCGAACTCTTCGGGACCGGGATAACCCAAGGATGAACGATGACGACGATCGCGGCGTCGCTCGATGAGGCGGGGGCTTCCGACGGCGACAACCTCGAAGGTTTCATACGACATCAGTCAGGCGTCTCTCTCCTTGAACGTCATCAGGCAGCTCCCGGCTCGGGTATCGACGTATGGGTTGCCCGGTCGGCTCACGGATCCGAAGAAGCTGTGTTCACCGGAAAACCCGGGATGCAGCTGTGACGCTCCTTGAGATCCGCGATCCGCATGACGCACACGGGCCGGCCAAGGGCTGCCGCAAGGCAATCTCAGGTACCGCCACGGCAAGGCGTGCGTCGATGTTGCGACCGACGGCATGGCCGGCAAAGGGCCGACGTCGCAGCCGGTTCAGATCGCTCTCCTTCGTCGACCGCCGCGTCCGCGACCATTTCGGCACCCCCTCAGGGTTCGATCACGATCGGGGTGCCATCGGGTACCATCGCGTAAAGATCGGATATCGCCCTATCGGAGACCGC